>NZ_JBHWUO010000005.1:130620-249632 GCF_042736975.1 Streptomyces sp. NPDC059989 | reverse complement strand
CGCAGGGCGCCGAACGCAACAAGGCTGCCACTCTCCGACCCCTGGCCACGTTCGGCGCCCGAGGAGGTGCCCCGGCGCGCGCCCGGCCCCACCGGCGCTGACCCCGCTGAAACCGGCCCGCGGAAACCGGCCCCGCTCGAACCGGCCCCGCCCGAACCGGCCCCGGCGGAACCGGCCCCGCTGGAACCGGCCCCACCGGGCACCTCCTGGCGGCCGCCGTTTACCGCAGCAGTACGCCGCCCCCCGCGTCCGAGTCCACCGGCCCCGCGACCAGCCCCAGTTCGGCCGGGGTCGCCAACAGCGGGTGCGCCGGCAGGATGCGGACCGTGTAGCCGAAGGGCCCCGTACGGTCGAGGGCGAGCGGCCCCTCGTACACCCAGCGCCCGTCCATGTCCGGTCCGGCGGCCGGCTTGAGCGGGAAGGCCCGCCCGTCGCGGATCACGTCCTGCGGGTCCACCCGCCCGGCGACGGCCTGGACCTCGACGTCCTCCGGCGCGAGCGCGTCCAGGGACACCTGCACGCGCAGGGTGAGGGTGGCCCCCAGCTCGGCGGTGCCGTTGACGGGAGCCGCGGCGAGGGCCTCGACGTGCTCGACCCCGACCCGCGGCCAGGCCGCGCGGACCCGCCCCTTCCACCAGGCGAGGTCGCGTGCCGCCTCGGGGGTGAGGGCGCGGTGGGCGAGCGCGGCCGGCGCGTACAGCCGCTCCACGTACTCCCGCACCATCCGCCCGGCCAGCACCTTCGGCCCGAGCGAGACCAGGGTGCGCCGGACCATCTCGATCCACCGCACCGGCAGCCCGGTGCGCCCGACCCGGTCGTAGAACCGCGGCGCGACCCGGCCCTCGATCAGCTCGTAGAGGGCGCCCGCCTCCAGGTGGTCCCGGCGGTCCTCGTCGGCCCCGAGCCCGTCGGCGGTCGGGATGGCCCAGCCGAAGTCGGGCTCGAACCACTCGTCCCACCAGCCGTCCAGCACGGACAGGTTGAGGCAGCCGTTCAGTGCGGCCTTCATCCCGCTGGTCCCGCACGCCTCCAGCGGCCGCAGCGGGTTGTTCAGCCAGACGTCGCAGCCCGGGTAGAGCTTCTGCGCCATGGCCATGCCGTAGTCGGGGAGGAAGACGATGCGGTGCCGCACCCGCGGGTCGTCCGCGAACCGCACCAGCTCCTGCACGAGCCGCTTCCCGCCGTCGTCCGCCGGGTGCGCCTTGCCCGCGACCACGATCTGCACCGGCCGGTCCGGGTCGAGCAGCAGCCTGCGCAGCCGGTCGGGGTCGCGGAGCATCAGCGTCAGACGCTTGTACGAGGGCACCCGGCGGGCGAAGCCGATGGTGAGCACGTCCGGGTCGAGCACGGAGTCCACCCAGCCCAGTTCGGCGTCGGCGGCCCCGCGCTGGCGCCAGGAGGCGCGCAGCCGGTCCCGTACCTCCTGGACCAGCTGTTCGCGCAGCACCCGGCGCAGGTCCCACACGTCCTGGTCCGGGATGTCGGCGACCGCGTCCCAGCGCGGCGAGCCGCCGACGGACAGCGCGTCCTCGGTCCGCCCGGCGCCGATCTGGCGGGCGCCGAGCCGGACCACCTCGGGGGCCACCCAGGTCGGGGCGTGCACCCCGTTGGTCACGGAGGTGATGGGCACGTCGGCCGGGTCGAAGCCGGGCCACAGCCCGGCGAACATCTCCCGGCTGACCGCGCCGTGCAGGGTGGACACCCCGTTGGCCCGCTGGGCCAGGCGCAGCCCCATCACCGCCATGTTGAAGACGCCCGGGTCGCCGCCGGGGTAGGACTCGGCGCCCAGTTCCAGGATCCGCTCGACGGGTACGCCGTCGAGTTCCCCGCCCTCCCCGAAGTGCCGGGCGACCAGCGCGCGCTCGAAGCGGTCGATGCCGGCCGGGACGGGGGTGTGCGTGGTGAACACGGTCCCGGCGCGGACCGCCTCGACGGCGGCGTCGAAGCCGAGGCCGCGCTCCCGCTCCAGTTCCCTTATGCGTTCGAGGCCCAGGAACCCGGCGTGGCCCTCGTTGGTGTGGAACACCTCGGGCTCGGGATGCCCGGTGATCTGGCAGTACGCGCGGACGGCGCGCACCCCGCCGATCCCCAGCAGCATCTCCTGCAGCAGCCGGTGGTCGCTGCCGCCGCCGTAGAGCCGGTCGGTCACCTCGCGGGCGGCCGCGTCGTTGTCCTCGACGTCGGAGTCGAGGAGCAGCAGCGGTACGCGACCGACGCGGGCCTGCCAGATGTGCGCGTGCAGGGCGCGGCCGCCGGGCAGGGTCAGCGAGACCCGGGCCGGGGTCCCGTCCTCCTGGCGGACCAGGTCGAGCGGGAGTTCGTTGGGGTCGAGCACGGGATAGTGCTCCTGCTGCCAGCCGTCGCGGGAGAGGGACTGGCGGAAGTAGCCGTGCCGGTAGAGCAGTCCCACTCCGATGAGCGGGACGCCGAGGTCGCTGGCGGCCTTCAGGTGGTCCCCGGCGAGGATGCCGAGGCCGCCGGAGTACTGGGGCAGGGCGGCGGTGATTCCGAATTCGGGGGAGAAATAGGCAAGGGCGGCGGGCAGTTCCGCGCCGTTCTCCTGGCTCTGGTACCACCTCCCGCCGTTGACGTAGTCATCGAGGTCGGCGGCGGCGACGGCGAGCCGCCGGAGGAAGCGGCGGTCGGCGGACAGCTCGGCGAGCCGGGCGGCGGAGACGGCACCGAGCAACCGGACGGGATCGCCGTCGGCGGCCTGCCAGCCCTCGGGGTCGACGGATTGGAAGAGTTCGCGGGTCTCGGCATGCCACGACCAGCGCAGATTGCGCGCGAGGTCGGCGAGCGGCAGCAGGGTCTCCGGGAGGACGGGGCGCACGGTGAATCGACGGATAGCCTTCACGTGTTCCACCTTCGCAGGGGATTACGGATCGGAGCGGCCGCACCACGCTGTGCATCCGCGCATCACCCCCGGAAGGCTAGCGCCGCCCGCTCCCCGCGACCATGGCGCCTCCGGCGGCCCGCGCACCGGCCGGAGCCCGCCCCGCGGCCGTCCGCGTCCGCCGGATGCCGGAAGCCTGGTCGCCGCGAACGACCGCCGCCAGACCCCGGTCCCCGTCCACCCTGTGAGATCCCCGCCGATCCGGCCGGGCCGCCCCCGCAGCCCGGGCCGCACCGAACCGGTCAACTCGGGCGGGCCCACGTAGCGGTACAGGGTGTGTGTCGGCGGTTGACATTCCTCCCCTTCCTTCCCCTTTGACCCCGCCGTGCCGTGGGCCGGGAGGGGGGCGAGTGACGGGCGTGAACGGGGTGGCGTGTCCCTACATCAGGTAGTCCTGGCCGACTTGACGGAGCCCCGGCGGATGTCGGTCGAGCGCTGGGTATTGCCCGTTCCACTACGTACGAGTAGTTAACCAAGCGCGCGGATTGGGCGGGGTGAGAGTGGGAAGGGCTCCCCGGGTACACGTGGTACACGCACGGCGCACCCGCCCCCAACCTCTCCCCGCCACCCGAGTGAACGCGGACAGGAGCGGCCATGCCCGCAGCCCAGCCGTCCACCGAGCGGCTAGAAACAGAGCGAACAGAGCGTGCACTACCGGCTGGGATACCGGCCGGCCTGTTGTCACCGAGCCCTGCGAACTGCCCCCAGGTGATCCCATCATGATCGGTCGCATTCCCGTGCTGGACGTCCGCCCCGCCGTCGACTGCGGCGCCAGACCCGCCAAGGCGGTGGTGGACGAGGTATTCGAGATCTCCGCCACCGTGTTCCGCGAAGGACACGACGCCGTAGCCGCCCACGTCGTGCTCCGAGACCCGAGCGGCCGGCTGCGGCCCCCCGTGCCGATGCGCGAGCTCGCCCCCGGCACCGACCGGTGGGGGGCGCGGATCTCCGCCGAGGTCGAGGGGAGGTGGACGTACACCGTCGAGGCGTGGAGCGATCCGGTGGCCACCTGGCGGGCCCACGCCGCCATCAAGATCCCCGCCGGGATCGACACCGGCCTCACCCTCCTCGAAGGCGCCGAGCTCTACGAGCGGGCCGGCGCCCGGATTCCCAAGCGCGACGGCCGCGAGGCCGTGCTCACCGCCGCCGCGACCATGCGGGACGAGGACCTGGAGGTCTCCGTACGGTACGCGGCCGCCCTCGATCCCGCCGTCGACGCCGCCTTCGCGAAGCGCCCGTACCGCGAGCTGGTCACGGCCGCCAAGCCCCTCCCGCTGCTGGTGGAGCGCAAGCGCGCCCTCTTCGGCTCCTGGTACGAGATGTTCCCCCGGTCGGAGGGGGCCGTGGTCGAGCCGGGCGCCGCCCCCGTCAGCGGCACCTTCCGGACCGCCGCCGAGCGGCTGCCGGCCATCGCCGCCATGGGCTTCGACGTGGTCTACCTGCCGCCGATCCACCCCATTGGCAGCACCTACCGAAAGGGCCCCAACAACACGCTTTCCGCAGGCAGTTGGGACCCGGGCGTGCCCTGGGCCATCGGTTCCACCGAGGGCGGGCACGATGCGGTCCACCCCGACCTCGGCACCATCGAGGACTTCGACGCCTTCGTCGCGCGCGCCCGCGAGCTGCGCCTGGAGATCGCCCTGGACTTCGCCCTCCAGTGCTCCCCGGACCACCCGTGGGTGGAGAAGAACCCGCAGTGGTTCCGCCACCGCGCCGACGGGACGATCGCGTACGCCGAGAACCCGCCGAAGAAGTACCAGGACATCTATCCCGTCCACTTCGACACCGACATGGCCGGCATCGTCGAGGAGACCTGCCGGATCCTGCGGTACTGGATGGACCACGGCGTCCGCATCTTCCGCGTGGACAACCCGCACACCAAGCCCGTGGCCTTCTGGCAGAAGGTGATCGCGGACATCAACAAGTCCGACCCGGACGTGATCTTCCTGGCCGAGGCCTTCACCCGGCCCGCGATGATGCGCGCGCTCGCCGCCGTCGGCTTCCAGCAGTCGTACACGTACTTCACCTGGCGCACCACCAAGGCCGAGCTCACCGAGTACCTGACCGAGCTCGCCGACACCCCCTCGGCCTCCGTCATGCGTCCGAACTTCTTCGTCAACACCCCGGACATCCTGCACGCCTACCTCCAGAACGGCGGCCGCCCCGCCTTCGAAGTGCGTGCGGTGCTCGCCGCCACCCTCTCCCCCGCCTGGGGCGTCTACGCCGGCTACGAGCTGTGCGAGAACGAGCCGGTCCGGGAGGGCAGCGAGGAGTACCTGAACTCCGAGAAGTACGAGTACCGGCCGCGCGACTGGGCCGCCGCCGACCGCGAGGGCCGCACCATCGCCCCGCTCATCACCGCCCTGAACCGGATGCGCCGCCGCAATCCCGCCCTCCAGCAGCTGCGCGACATCCACTTCCACACGACCGACAACGAACAGGTGATCGCCTATTCGAAGCACGCCGGACCCAATTCCGTACTGGTGGTCGTCAACCTCGATCCGCACCACACCCAGGAGGCGACGGTCTCGTTGGACATGCCGGTACTCGGCCTCGACTGGCACGGGTCCCTCGCGGTGCGCGACGAGCTCACCGGCGAGACCTATCACTGGGGCAGGGCCAACTACGTGCGCCTAGAGCCGGGCCGCACGCCCGCGCACGTACTGGCGGCTCTGCGACCGTCCCCGCCCACCGGAGGGTCACCCACCACATGATGATCAACGATCCCGTCCACGACACCTTCGAGGACACCCCCGCCAAGGACCGCGATCCCGACTGGTTCAAGCGGGCCGTCTTCTACGAGGTCCTCGTCCGCTCCTTCCACGACAGCAACGGCGACGGCGTCGGGGACCTCAAGGGGCTCACCGCCAAACTGGACTACCTCCAGTGGCTCGGCGTCGACTGCCTCTGGCTGCCGCCGTTCTTCGCCTCACCCCTGCGCGACGGGGGCTACGACGTCTCCGACTACACCTCCGTACTCCCCGAGTTCGGCGACCTCGCCGACTTCGTGGAGTTCGTGGATGCCGCCCACCAGCGCGGCATGCGGGTGATCATCGACTTCGTCATGAACCACACGAGCGATCAGCACGAGTGGTTCCAGCAGTCGCGCAAGGATCCGGACGGGCCGTACGGCGACTACTACATGTGGGCCGACAACGACAAGCAGTACCAGGACGCCCGCATCATCTTCGTCGACACCGAGACCTCGAACTGGACGTACGACCCGGTACGCAAGCAGTACTACTGGCACCGCTTCTTCTCGCACCAGCCGGACCTCAACTACGAGAACCCGGCCGTGGTGGAGGAGGTCCTCTCCGCCCTGCGGTTCTGGCTGGACCTCGGCATCGACGGCTTCCGCCTCGACGCCGTGCCCTACCTGTACGCCGAGGAGGGCACCAACTGCGAGAACCTGCCCCGCACCCACCAGCTCCTGAAGCGGGTCCGCGAGGAGATCGACGCGCACTACCCGGACACCGTGCTGCTCGCCGAGGCCAACCAGTGGCCCGAGGACGTCGTCGACTACTTCGGGGACTTCGCGAAGGGCGGGGACGAATGCCACATGGCCTTCCACTTCCCCGTCATGCCGCGCATCTTCATGGCCGTGCGAAGAGAGTCCCGCTACCCCGTCTCCGAAATCCTGGCCAAGACCCCGGCGATCCCGGACCGCTGCCAGTGGGGCATCTTCCTGCGCAACCACGACGAGCTCACCCTCGAAATGGTCACGGACGAAGAGCGCGACTACATGTACGCCGAATACGCCAAGGACCCGCGGATGCGGGCCAACATCGGCATCCGGCGCCGGCTCGCCTCGCTCCTCGACAACGACCGCAACCAGATGGAGCTGTTCACCGCCCTGCTGCTGTCGCTGCCCGGCTCGCCGGTGCTGTACTACGGCGACGAGATCGGCATGGGCGACAACATCTGGCTCGGCGACCGCGACGGCGTCCGCACGCCCATGCAGTGGACCCCGGACCGCAATGCCGGTTTCTCCTCCTGCGATCCGGGCAGGCTGAACCTGCCGGTCATCATGGACCCGGTCTACGGGTACCAGGTCACCAATGTCGAGGCCGCGATGGCATCGCCCTCCTCACTGCTGCACTGGACCCGCCGGCTGATCGAGATCCGCAAGGCGAACCCCGCCTTCGGGCTCGGCTCGTACACCGAACTGCCCTCGTCCAACCCGGCGGTACTCGCGTTCCTGCGCGAGTTCGGGGACGACCTGGTGCTGTGCGTGCACAACTTCTCGCGCTTCGCGCAGCCCACCGAACTGGACCTGAGGTCGTTCAACGGACGGGTCCCGGTGGAGCTCACGGGTGATGTGCGCTTCCCGCCGATCGGCGAGTGGCCGTACCTGCTGACCCTGGCGGGCCACGGCTTCTACTGGTTCCGGCTGCGTACGGAGCAGCGCGCCGAGCAGTAGCCGGGTACGGGGCGGGCAGCTCGAACGGGTCAATCGCCCGCCCCTGTACGGACCATCCTGACCCGACACTCGCACTTACCGGAGAAGCAACTGCCGCGCATCCGGGACACTCTGCGCACTCTGTGACGGCCCGGGGAAAGGACGCGACGCCATGTCGGAGGCTGCATCCGCCCGGAGCCGGCTGACGGCCGACCGGGCCGCCGGGATCGGCCCGCTGGAACCGATGCTGCGGGCCTGGCTGCCCACCCAGCGCTGGTTCGCGGGCAAGGGCCGCCCCATCAGCAGGCTCAGGGCCGTCTCGACGGCCGACCTGCTGCCCCCGGGCTCCACCCCCGGACTGCTGCACCTGCTCCTCGACGTGGACGGGGACTGCTACCAACTCCTCCTGGGCATCCGGCCGTCGCTGCCGCCCGCCCTCGCGCCCACGCTGATCGGCCACGCCGGGGACGGCCCGTACGCGGGCCGCGCGGTGTACGAGGCGCTGGGCGATCCGCGCCTCGCGGCCATGCTGCTGGAACGGTTGCGCTCCCCCGGCGCCCTCGGCCCGCTGCGCTTCGACCGGGACCCGGACGCGCCGATCCCGGCCGGGCTCACTCCCCGGCAGCTGTCCGGCGAGCAGACCAACTCCTCGCTGATCTACGGGGATTCGTACATCCTGAAGGTGTTCCGGCGGGTCGGCCCCGGGGTCAATCCGGACCTGGAGCTGCCCAGAGCCCTGGCCGCCGCCGGCTGCGCCCGCGTCCCGGCGCCCGTCGCCTGGTACGAGGCCGAGCTGCCCGGGAGCGAGCCGCTGACCCTGGGCGTGCTCCAGCCCTACCTGCGCGGCTCCGACGACGGCTGGCAGCTGGCGCTGCGCCGGCTCGGCGCCGGGGCCGACTTCACCGCCGAGGCGCACGCGCTGGGGCGGGCCACCGCCGAGGTGCACAGTGCGCTCGCCGCCGCCCTGCCCACCCTCGCGCTCGGCCCGGAGCAGACGGCCCGGCTCGCCGCCGGGATGACGGCCCGGCTGGCCGCCACGGCCCGCGAGGTGCCCGCGCTGCGGCCCTACGAGTCGGGACTGCGGGGGGCGTTCGACGCGCTGGCCGCCTCCCGGGGCGCCGGGGTGCCCGCCCAGCGGATCCACGGTGACCTCCATCTGGGTCAGACCCTGCGCACCCTCGACGGCAGCTGGTCGTTGATCGATTTCGAGGGCGAGCCGGCCCGGCCCCTGGCCGACCGGCGCCGCCCCGAGCCGGCGGTGCGGGACATCGCCGGGATACTGCGCTCCTTCGACTACGCCGCGCGCTCGCACCGGCCGTTCGCCCCCGCCTGGGCGGACGACTGCCGGGCCGCCTTCTGCGAGGGCTACGCCCGCACCACGGGCCGCGACCCCCGCGAGGACCCCGTACTGCTGCGGGCGTACGAGACCGACAAGGCGGTGTACGAGGCGCGCTACGAGTCCCGGCACCGCCCCGACTGGCTGCACGTCCCGATGGCCGCGATCCGGCGGCTCTCGGAGCCGCAGCGGCCCGCCCACCGCATGCCGCCGACCCCGCCCGCCCCCGGCTCCATCGCCCCGCACACCACCCCCCATCAGAAGCCCCCGAGGAGGCCGCTCGCGTGAGCGCCGCACGACAGCCGTCACCGACCGTCCGCGACGAAGCCGCACCCACCGCCCCGGCCGCGGCGCGCAAACCGCGCGCGCCCCGGGCCCGCCGCGCCGCCCCTCCGCACGGGGTCCGGCGGGCGCCCGCGCTCGGCGGGGAGGAACGGGCCCGGCTGCTGGAGGGCCGGCACCACGATCCGCACGCGGTGCTCGGCGCCCGCACCCAGCGGGGCGGGGTGGCCTTCCGCGTACTGCGCCCGTACGCCAAGGCGGTCACGGTCATCGCCAAGGGGCTGCGGGCCGAGCTCTTCGACGACGGCGACGGGCTGTTCTCCGGGCTGCTGCCGCTGACCGGGGTGCCGGACTACCGGCTGCTGGTGGCGTACGACAGCGACGAGGTGGAGGTGCACGACCCGTACCGGTTCCTGCCCTCGCTCGGCGAGCTGGACCTGCACCTGATCGGCGAGGGCCGGCACGAGCAGCTGTGGAAGGCGCTGGGCGCCGAGCCGACCGAGCACCAGGGGGTGGCCGGGACCCGGTTCACGGTGTGGGCGCCGAACGCCCAGGGGGTCCGGGTCACCGGCGACTTCTCGTACTGGGACTCCGTCGCCTACCCGATGCGCTCGCTGGGCGCGAGCGGCGTGTGGGAGCTCTTCCTGCCCGGTGTGGGCGCCGGCGCGCTGTACAAGTACGACATCACGCGCCCCGACGGCAGCCACACCCTGCGCGCCGACCCGATGGCCCGCTCCGCGGAGGTGCCGCCGGCGAACGCCTCGGTGGTCACCGCCTCCCGGTACACCTGGGAGGACGCCGAGTGGATGGCGAACCGCGGCGCCCGGCCCCCGCACCAGGCCCCCTTCTCGGTGTACGAGCTGCACCTGGCCTCCTGGCGGCCCGGGCTCTCGTACCGGCAGCTCGCCGAGCAGCTCCCGGCGTACGTGAAGGAGCTCGGCTTCACGCACGTCGAGCTGATGCCGGTCGCCGAGCACCCCTTCGGGGGCTCGTGGGGCTACCAGGTCACCGGCTTCTACGCGCCGACCTCGCGGATGGGCACGCCGGACGACTTCCGCGCCCTGGTGGACGCGCTGCACCGGGCCGGGATCGGGGTGATCGTCGACTGGGTGCCGGCGCACTTCCCGCGCGACGACTGGGCGCTGGCCGAGTTCGACGGGCGGGCGCTGTACGAGCACCAGGACCCGCGGCGGGCGGCGCACCCGGACTGGGGGACGCTGGAGTTCGACTACGGCCGCAAGGAGGTCCGCAACTTCCTCGTCGCCAACGCCGTGTACTGGTGCGAGGAGTTCCACGTGGACGGCCTGCGCGTGGACGCGGTGGCCTCGATGCTCTACCTCGACTACTCGCGCGGCGAGGGCGAGTGGGTGCCCAACGAGCACGGCGGGCGGGAGAACCTGGACGCGGTGGCGCTGCTCCAGGAGATGAACGCGACGGTGTACCGGCGCTGCCCGGGCGTGGTGACGATCGCGGAGGAGTCCACGGCCTGGGAGGGGGTCACCCGGCCGACGGACTCGGGCGGCCTGGGCTTCGGCCTCAAGTGGAACATGGGCTGGATGCACGACACCCTGCGCTACATGTCGAAGGAGTCGGTGCACCGCAAGTACCACCACCACGACATGACCTTCGGGATGGTCTACGCCTTCAGCGAGAACTACGTGCTGCCGATCTCGCACGACGAGGTGGTGCACGGCAAGGGCTCGCTGGTGTCGAAGATGCCCGGGGACGACTGGTGGCAGAAGCGTGCCGCGCACCGGGCGTACCTGGGCTTCATGTGGGCCCACCCGGGCAAGCAACTCCTCTTCATGGGGCAGGAGTTCGCCCAGGGCTCGGAGTGGTCGGAGGTGTACGGCCCGGACTGGTGGCTGCTGGACTCCTCCTACGCGGCGGCCGGCGACCACCGGGGCGTACGGACGCTCGTGGGCGACCTGAACCGCACCTACACGGCGGCGCCCGCCCTGTGGGAGCGGGACAGCGTGCCGGAGGGCTTCGCCTGGGTGGAGGCCGACGCCGCGGAGGACAACGTCTTCGCCTTCCTGCGGTACGCGCAGGACGGCTCGCAGCTGCTGTGCGTGTCGAACTTCTCGCCGGTGGTCCGGCACGGCTACCGGATCGGGGTGCCGGAGGAGGTCCCGCTGTGGCGGGAGGTCCTCAACACGGACCGGGAGCAGTACGGGGGCAGCGGCGTGCGGCACCTGCAGCCGCTGCGCCCCGAGCCGGTCCCGGCGCAGGGCCGGCCGGCGAGCCTGCGGCTGACGCTCCCGCCGCTGGCCACGGTCTGGCTCAGGCCGTAGCGGTCGCCCCGGCCGGGGCGAGGTGCTCCTCCAGCTCCTGGAGCAGCTTGCGCTTGGCCCGGGCCCCGACCATCTGCCGGACGGGCTCTCCGTCGCGGAAGACGAGCAGGGTCGGCATGGACAGCACCCCGTACCGCGTGACGGTCCCCGGGTTGCTGTCCGCGTCGATCTGCACGACCTTGAGGCGGTCGGCCTCCTCGGCCGCGACGGCGGACAGCACCGGCGCGAGCTGGCGGCAGGGGCCGCACCAGTCCGCGGTGAACTCGACGAGGACGGGCCTCCCGCGCTCGCCGAGCACCTCGGCCTCGAAGTCCGCGTCGGTCACCTCTGCCACACCCTGTGCGTGGATCATGTCGTTCTCCCTCTCATGTCGTGTCGCGTCCCATGTCGTTCCGTGTCTCATGCCGTCGGCCCGTCGGCGGTCATCTCGCAGCGCGGCGCCGCGTCCGCCCCGGCGGTCTCCTCGGCCGCGGCCAGCTGCCGCGCGACCTGGTCCCGTACGTCGGCCAGCTGGCCGATCAGCCCGTCCAGCTCGGCGAGCTTGCGCCGGTAGACGGCCAGCGAGGCCGGGCAGGAATCCCCGGCCGGATGGCCCGCCCGCAGGCAGTCCACGAAGGGCCGGGTCTCCTCCAGCTCGAAGCCGAAGTCCTGGAGCATCCGGATCTGGCGCAGCAGGCGCAGGTCGTCCTCGTCGTACGTGCGGTAGCCGTTGTCCGCGCGCCGGGCGGCCAGCAGCCCGCGCGACTCGTAGTACCGCAGGGTCCGCGTGCTGGTCCCGGCCCGCTCCGCCAGTTCGCCGATTCGCATGCCCCGACGCTAATCCTTGACGCCGACGTCAAGGCAAGGCGGTCACAATGTGGAGGGGCTGTGAGGGGTCTTGCGCCGAGGGCTCCTGGCTGAAACCGTACGCAGTAATGGATCTTCAGTGCACCGATTACCGGACAGTCGCCCGGAAACCCGCGAAAAACCCCTAACTCCATAGGACGTTCCTACGAGTTATGGGCTTGTTTGTTTGGTCTGTAGTCGTCACGGCCTGGCCACTTCTACGGTGTGCCGTGTGCACTCCAGCCCACCTTTCAATGCCCCCGCCGCGCGTCGACTGCGCGCGGCCCTGGGCATGGCTCCCGGTCATGTCGCCTATGGCCTGCGCGCCCAGTACGGACTGATCGTCGCGCCCGAGACCGTGATGGCGTGGGAGCGTGGCGAGATTTCACCCACCCAGGCCGAGCTCACGGCGCTCGCCGGCGTCCTGTGGTGCTCGCCCGGGGAGCTGCTCGCCGAGCCGGTCACCCTGCGGGAGCACCGCATCTCCAGGGGGCTGTCCGCAGAGGACCTCGCCCGGCGTCTGGGTCTGGAGACGAACTCGTACCAGAAGATGGAGGACACCGGGCGCTGGAAGGGCAACGAGCGGCAGTCCGCCGCCCTCGCGACGGTGCTGGGGCTGACGCTGGCCCAGTTCGTGACGGCCACCGGCAAGGAGGACGAGCTGGCGGACCTGCTGCGCAGCGCGGTGACCACCCGCTGGCAGGCGTACGTCAAGCCGCTCGCCAAGCTGCTGCCGATCCCCAAGGGCCACCTGGAGTCCGTGCTGGAGCGGCTGCACGGCGACTACCAGTCGCGGATGGTGGCCACCCTGAGCTGGGGCGGCGGCGGGGGCGGGGCCGCAAGCGGGGACGCTGGGCGGGAGTTCCTCGCCGAGATCGTGGACCGCTTCTGGCACCTCGCGGGCGGTGCGTCGTAGGACACGTCCGGGCGGACCGGGCGCTCGCGCGAACGGCCCCGGACCGTCCGCGAGGGGACGGAGCCGGGGCCGTTCGGCCGGAGAATCGGGGGCGGAAGTCCCGGAAGTCCCGGGAGTCCCGAAGGTCCCGGGTGTCCCGCGTGTCCCGCCCCTGCTGCGCGTAGCGGGTGCCTAGAAGACCGACTCGGCCTCGTACATGCGGTTCTCGGGGACCGTCTTCAGCTCGGTGACGGCGGAGGCCAGCGGGGCCATCACGATGTCGGTGCCGCGCAGGGCGGTCATGTTGCCGAACTCTCCGCGGTGGACGGCCTCGACGGCGTGCCAGCCGAAGCGGGTCGCGAGCACCCGGTCGTAGGCGGTGGGGGTGCCGCCGCGCTGGACGTGGCCGAGGATGACCGGGCGGGCCTCCTTGCCCAGGCGCCGCTCCAGCTCGACGGCGAGGCGGTTGCCGATGCCGGCGAAGCGCTCGTGGCCGTACTGGTCGATGGCGCCCTTCTCGTACGGCATGGAGCCCTCGGCCGGGTGCGCGCCCTCGGCGACGCAGATGACGGCGAACTTCTTGCCGCGGGCGAATCGTTCCTCGACCATCTTCACCAGGGCGTCCACCTCGAAGGGGCGCTCCGGCAGGCAGATCCCGTGGGCGCCGCCGGCCATGCCGGACTCCAGGGCGATCCAGCCCGCGTGGCGGCCCATGACCTCGACGACCATCACGCGCTGGTGGGATTCGGCGGTGGTCTTCAGGCGGTCGATGGCCTCGGTGGCGACCATGACGGCGGTGTCGAAGCCGAAGGTGCGGTCGGTGGAGGAGATGTCGTTGTCGATGGTCTTCGGCACGCCGACGACCGGCATCCCGGCGTCCGACAGCATCCGGGAGGCGGTCAGGGTGCCCTCGCCGCCGATCGGGATGAGCGCGTCGATGCCGTAGCGCTTCGCCAGCTCCGCGGCGTTCTCGGCGGCCTCGTGGAGGCGGGCGCGCTCCATGCGCGCCGAACCGAGGATCGTGCCGCCGCGGGCGAGAATGCCACTGACGGCATTGATGTCGAGGGGGCGGAAGTTGCCGTCGAGGAGGCCCTTGAAGCCGTCTTCAAAACCGATGACCTCGTCCCCGTGCCCGACCAGGGCGCGGTGTACGACCGACCGGATGACAGCGTTGAGGCCCGGACAGTCGCCGCCTGCGGTGAGAACTCCGATACGCATCGTGCTGTGTCTCCTGCTCCTGGTCGTACCTGGCCGCATCCGTGGGTTGCGCGCGGCCGTGCAGCCGTACATATGAAGGGCGTATTGGTGAAGCCTGTCCGATTGTTCCACGGGCCGAGGGTGGGGCGCGCTCTGTGCTGCTCCGCCCCCAGGGCCTTTCGACCCCCGCGCACAGGCCCATTTTCCCGCGGGCGCCCTATCCAGCCACAGAGGTATTGTCAAGAGGTCAAGCCCACCCTAACTGGGTCAATCGACTCCCAGGCACACATGGACGGAGAGCACGCGTGACGCGCAGCGTGTACGTGACCGGTATCGAGCGGGGGGACGGCCGCCAGGTCGTCGAACTGGGGATCATGGAGCTCCTGACCCGGCAGACGGGCCGGGTCGGCGTCTACCGTCCGCTGCTCCACGACGGACCGGACCGGCTCTTCGATCTGCTCAAGGCGCGCTACCGGATCGACCAGGACGCCGCGACGGCCTTCGGCATGGAGTACCAGGAGGCCTCGGCGATCCTGGCGGAGAAGGGCACCGACGAGCTCGTCTCCCGACTGGTCGACCGCTTCCACCGGGTGGCCCGCGACTACGAGGTCATGCTGGTCCTCGGCACCGACTACGCCGACACCAACCTCCCGGACGAGCTGGCGCTCAACGCCCGCCTCGCCAACGAGCTGGGGGCGGTGGTCGTTCCCGTCGTGGGCGGCACCAAGCACCTCGCCGAGGCGGTGCGCGCCGAGGCCCGCAACGCCTACCGCGCGTACGAGAGCCTGGGCTGCCACGTCGTCGCGATGGTGGTCAACCGGGTGGCTCCCGAGGACCGCGACGTCATAGCCGAGCGGCTCGCCGCCCGGCTGCCCGTGCCCTGCTACGTGCTCCCGGACGACAAGTCGCTGTCCGCCCCGACCGTCGCCCAGATCACCCGGGCGCTCGGCGGCGAGGTGCTCCTCGGCGACGAGGCCGGGCTGGCCCGCGACGCCCTGGACTTCGTCTTCGGCGGTGCCATGCTGCCGAACTTCCTGAACGCCCTGACCCCCGGCTGTCTGGTCGTCACCCCCGGGGACCGCTCCGACCTGGTCGTCGGCGCGCTGGCCGCGCACACCTCGGGGACCCCGCCGATCGCCGGCGTGCTGCTGACCCTGAACGAGCGCCCGGCCCCGCACATCCTGGAGATGGCCTCGCGGCTGGCTCCCGGCACCCCGGTCGTCTCGGTGGCCGGCAACAGCTTCCCGACCGCCGCCGAACTCTTCGCGCTGCAGAGCCGGTTGAACTCCGCGACCCCGCGCAAGCTGGAGACCGCGCTCGGCCTCTTCGAGCGGCACGTGGACACCGGCGAGCTGCGCGACCTGCTGTCGGTGGCCCGCTCCGAGCGCGTCACGCCGATGATGTTCGAGCACGAGCTGCTGGAGCGGGCCCGGTCCGACCGCCGCCGCGTCGTGCTGCCGGAGGGCACCGAGGAGCGCGTGCTGCGCGCCGCGGACGTGGTGCTGCGCCGGGGGGTCTGCGACCTGACCCTGCTGGGCGAGGAGCAGGCGATCCTGAAGAAGGCCGGCGACCTCGGCATCGACATCTCGGGCGCCCAGCTCATCGACCCGGCCACCTCCCCCCTGCGGGAACGTTTCGCCGAGTACTACGCGAAGGCCCGCGCCCACAAGGGCATGACCGTCGAGCTGGCCAACGACGTGGTCACCGACGTCAATTACTTCGGCACCCTGATGGTCCAGGAGGGCCTGGCCGACGGCATGGTCTCCGGCTCGGTGCACTCCACGGCCGCGACCATCCGCCCGGCCTTCGAGATCATCAAGACCAAGCCCGAGGCGTCCATCGTCTCCTCGGTCTTCTTCATGTGCCTGGCCGACAAGGTCCTCGTCTACGGCGACTGCGCCGTCAATCCGGACCCGAACGCCGAGCAGCTCGCCGACATCGCCGTCCAGTCGGCCGCCACCGCCGCCGCCTTCGGCGTCGAGCCCCGGATCGCGATGCTCTCGTACTCGACCGGCTCCTCGGGCAGCGGCGCGGACGTGGACAAGGTCCGCAAGGCCACCGAGATCGTCCGCGCGCAGCGCCCCGACCTGGCCGTCGAGGGCCCGATCCAGTACGACGCGGCCGTGGAGCCCTCGGTCGCCGCGACCAAGCTGCCCGAATCCGATGTGGCCGGCCGGGCGACCGTGCTGATCTTCCCCGACCTCAACACCGGCAACAACACGTACAAGGCCGTGCAGCGCTCGGCGGGCGCGGTGGCGGTCGGCCCGGTCCTCCAGGGCCTGCGCAAGCCGGTCAACGACCTCTCGCGCGGCGCGCTGGTGCAGGACATCGTCACCACCGTGGCCATCACCGCGATCCAGGCGCAGGGCGCGCCCGCGCCGACCGCCTGACCGGACCGACCTCCCACCGAAAAGGAAAGACCCCCACCGTGACCGCATCGCGCGTACTCGTCCTCAACTCCGGCTCCTCGTCGGTCAAGTACCAGCTCCTCGACATGGCGGACCGCTCCCGGCTCGCCGTCGGCCTCGTGGAGCGGATCGGCGAGGAGACCTCCCGGCTGGTGCACGAGCCGCTGACCGGGCCGGGCGCCGCGGGCGGCAAGCGGGAGACGCTCGGCCGGATCGCCGACCACGAGGCGGCGCTCAAGGCGGTGGCGGCGGAGCTGGCCGCCGACGGGATGGGCCTGGACTCCCCGGAGCTGGCCGCGGTGGGGCACCGGGTGGTGCACGGCGGGACGAGGTTCACGCAGCCGACCGTCATCGACGACGAGGTGCTGGCGGAGATCCGGAACCTGATCCCCCTCGCCCCGCTGCACAACCCGGCGAACGTGACGGGCATCGAGGTGGCGCGCGAGCTGCGCGGGGACATCCCGCAGGTGGCCGTCTTCGACACCGCCTTCCACTCCACGATGCCGGAGTACGTGGCGCGGTACGCGATCGACGCCGCGACGGCCGAGAAGTACTCCATCCGGCGGTACGGCTTCCACGGCACCTCCCACGCCTACGTCTCGCGGGCGACGGCCGCGCTGCTGGGCCGTCCGGTGGAGGACGTGAACGTGATCGTGCTGCACCTGGGCAACGGCGCCTCGGCCTCGGCCGTCCGCGGCGGGGTGTGCGTGGAGACGTCCATGGGCCTGACCCCGCTGGAGGGTCTGGTCATGGGCACCCGGTCGGGTGACCTGGATCCGGCGGTCATCTTCCACCTGGCGCGGGTGGGCGGCCTCTCGGTGGATGAGATCGATTCGCTCCTGAACAAGAAGAGCGGTCTGCTGGGCATGTGCGGCGACAACGACATGCGCGAAGTGCTGCGGCGGGCGGGCGAGGGCGACGAGGCGGCGAGCACCGCCTTCGCGGCCTACGTCCACCGGCTGAAGAAGTACATCGGGGCCTACTCGGCGGTGCTCGGCCGGGTGGACGCGGTGGCGTTCACGGCCGGGGTCGGCGAGAACGCCCACCAGGTCCGGGAGGCTGCGGTGGACGGTCTGGCCGAGCTGGGCCTGGCGCTGGACCTGGAGGCCAACGCGGTGCGGTCGCCCGAGCCGCGGCTGGTCTCGGCGGAGTACGCGCGGGTGGCCGTCGCCGTGGTCCCGACGGATGAGGAACTGGAGATCGCCACCCAGGCGTACGCGCTGGTTACCCGTTAGTCACTTGGACTTTCCACCAGACGGAATATTCCGCTACGAAACAAACCGATAGGATCCGCTCCATGCGCCGTTCCAAAATCGTCTGCACGCTGGGCCCCGCCGTCGACTCGTATGAGCAGCTGAAAGCGCTCATCGAGGCAGGTATGAACGTGGCCCGATTCAACTTCAGCCACGGATCCCAGGCAGAACACCAGGAGCGGTACGACCGCGTCCGGAAGGTCTCCGAGGACACCGGGCGTGCCGTCGGCGTCCTCGCCGACCTCCAGGGCCCGAAGATCCGTCTGGAGACCTTCGCCGAGGGTCCCGTCGAGCTGGTGCGCGGTGACGAGTTCACCATCACCACCGAGGACGTCCCGGGCGACAAGTCCATCTGCGGAACCACCTACAAGGGCCTGCCGGGTGACGTCGCCAAGGGCGACCAGATCCTGATCAACGACGGCAACGTCGAGCTGCGGGTGACCGAGGTCGAGGGCCCGCGGGTCAAGACCATCGTCATCGAGGGCGGTGTCATCTCGGACCACAAGGGCATCAACCTGCCGGGTGCGGCCGTGAACGTCCCCGCCCTGTCGGAGAAGGACGTCGACGACCTCCGCTTCGCCCTGCGGATGGGCTGCGACATGGTCGCCCTGTCCTTCGTCCGCGACGCCAACGACGTCAAGGACGTCCACAAGGTCATGGACGAGGAGGGCCGCCGGGTCCCCGTCATCGCCAAGGTGGAGAAGCCGCAGGCCGTCGAGAACATGGCGGCCGTGGTCGACGCCTTCGACGCGGTCATGGTGGCCCGTGGCGACCTGGCCGTCGAGTACCCGCTCGAAAAGGTCCCGATGGTCCAGAAGCGGCTCATCGAGATGTGCCGCCGCAACGCCAAGCCGGTGATCGTCGCGACCCAGATGATGGAGTCGATGATCACCAACTCCCGCCCGACCCGCGCGGAGGCGTCCGACGTCGCCAACGCCATCCTCGACGGGGCCGACGCGGTCATGCTGTCCGCCGAGTCCTCGGTCGGCGCCTACCCGATCGAGACCGTCAAGACGATGTCGAAGATCGTCACGGCGGCCGAGGAGGAGCTCCTCTCCAAGGGCCTCCAGCCGCTGGTCCCGGGCAAGAAGCCCCGTACCCAGGGCGGCTCCGTCGCCCGCGCGGCCTGCGAGATCGCGGAGTTCCTCGACGGCAAGGCGCTCATCGCCTTCACCCAGTCCGGTGACACGGCCCGCCGCCTGTCGCGCTACCGCGCCACGCAGCCGATCCTGGCCTTCACCACGGACCCGCACACCCGCAACCAGCTCACGCTGAGCTGGGGCGTCGAGTCCTACATCGTCCCGCACGTGGACACCACGGACGCGATGGTCGACCTGGTGGACGGCGAGCTGCTCAAGCTCGGCCGCAACAACGAGGGCGACACCGTGATCATCACCGCCGGCTCGCCCCCCGGCGTCCCCGGCACCACCAACATGGTCCGGGTCCACCACCTGGGCGGCGGCGCCCGCGACTGACCTCGCACCACCGCCTCACACTCTGCCGCACAGAGGCCGAGGGCGGCACCCCGCAGCGATGCGGGGTGCCGCCCTCGGCGTTTTTCGTCTGTGCCCGGTCCGGTCGTACGGGACTACTCCGGCGGGCCGATGTAGTTCTTCAGGCCCGGCACCGTGAGGGTGCCGCCGAACTGGCCGGCCTGGACGACCTTGACGTCCGTGAAGAAGGCGAACGGGACGTTCAGGGGCGGCGGGCTGTTCGGGGTGAACTCGATCGGGATCAGGCCGAAGAGGTTGCCCTTGAGGCTCTCGGTGTACATCGTCACCGTGCCGCCGCGGATCTTGGAGGTGGAGCCCGGGCGGGACTTCAGGTGGGCGACGTTCCCCGTCGTTCCGACCGTCTGGTACAGGTCCTTGATGTCCAGCGAGTCCGCGGTGAACTTCAGGACCTTCTTGGTCTTGCCGCCGGCCGTCTTCACCTCGACGATGCCGTGGTAGTCCAGGCCGTAGAGGGTCAGCAGGGAGCTGTCGAGGTACCAGGGCTCGTCCGGCAGGAGCGGGATGCCCGGCTCCAGTTCGGCGTCGGCCAGGGCCTTGGCGTCGTAGGTCGGGCAGGGGAAGGGTTCCTTCCCGTTCGCGTCCTTCGTCGCCTCCGGCGTGGCCCCGTCCTTGTCGTCGGCCTCGTCGTCGGCCTTGTCCTCGTCCTCGTCGGCCGTCTTGCCCGTCTCGTCCTTCGGGGTCTTGGTGGTGTCCTTGACCGCGTCGGGGAGCTCCTCGACGGATGCGCCCGCCTTCTTCGCCGCCTCGCGGATCGCGTCCGCGGACGGGTCCGGGGCCGGAGTGGTCGGGGCGCCCGTCGTGGTGGGGGTGGGCGTCGGGGTCGCCGTCGGCTTCGGCGCGAGGGGCTTGCCCAGGCCGTCGACCAGGCCCTTGAGCGCGTCGCCGACGCCCAGCGGGTCCAGCGGGTTCGTGCTCTTGGTCGGCGTCGCCGTCGGCGCGGGGGCCTGGGCCGGGGCCTTGGGGTCCGCCGCGGGCTTGGTCGCCGTCGGGGACGGGGAAGTGCTCGGCTTCGGCTTCGCGGAAGTCGACGGCGAAGGGCTCGCGCCGGGCGCCGCACTGGCGCTCGCGCTCGGCGAAGGCGTCGTCGAAGCCGTCGGGGACGGCGACTGCGTCGGCTCGTCGGACCGCGTCACACACGGCCCGGGGGCGAACGGGATGTCCTTCTCGTCGGCCACGGCCAGCTTGGGCGCCATGCCCATCCCGACGAACACGGCCGTCGGCATGGCCGCCAGCGCCATCGTCTTGCCGACGGGTATCTGAAGCTTGTTCAGCAGCGATTTCCTGGGCGCCGCATGACGCGGCCCCTTGATCTCGCGGGACTCTGCGCCTGGGGCCACGCCCCGCTGCGTCTCGTCACCCCGCACTGTTCCTCCCGCCATCGGCGTGGGCAGTCGTCTCGCTCGCGTATGCCGGCGTGTCCGTTTCGCGCTGTCCCGGTACGCCGTGGGGGCCCGCCATCGTCTCCGTCTTGCCCAGGTCGACCGCGGCCGGCCGGCCGTCCGCCGGAGCCTCCTCCGACGGCTGCCCCGGGACCCAGGCGAGCGCGAGGGCACCGCCGAGGAGCGCCGGGACGAAGCCCAGCCCGAAACCGCCGAGGTTGGACACCGGCAGCGACACCAGGGCCAGCAGGATCGAGGCGACGCCCGCGAAGACCCGGATCGCCTGCTGGAACCAGAGCGCGAGCCCCAGCGTGATCAGCAGGATCCCGATGATCAGTGCGCCCGCGCCGCCGGTGGTGGCCATCGCGAGGCTGAGGTTGCCGAGCCGGAGGTCCGCGTACGGGAAGTACGCGATCGGGAAGCCGCTGATGAGGGTGAACAGCCCGGCCCAGAAAGGACGGCGGCCGCGCCAGGCGTAGAAGTGGTACCACACCATGGTCAGCCAGGCGTCGTCTTCGGCGCGAACGTAAACCGGGGCCTGGGGGTTCATGGACAACAGCTCCCTGGAAACGGTGGTACGGAAATCTGTGGAGCCCGGACGGGCGGGCGGCGACCCGGAATCGTGCCGCCGACCGCCCTCCGGTCACTCGCCGGGACGGACTACTTCTCGTCCTGGTAGCACGGCTGGTCGCCGCCGAGCAGGCGCAGCTTCAGGTCGGGCAGCTTGAAGGTGCCCGCCGTCGTCGCCCACGCCTTCTGGCGCACGTTCGTCAGCACGGCCTTGTCGGCGCGCTGCGAGAACGCGTACGGGCTCGCGACCGTACCGGCCTGCGGCTTGGTCTTGTGGCTCGCGTCGCCGACCGCGACACCGATGTCCAGGTTCTTGAACTCGGCGTCGGTGTCGAGCTCCGCAACATCCAGGTAGATGTTGTCGGCGACGGCCGGCTTGCCCTTGTGGCCCGTGCGCAGCTGCAGCGTGATGTTGCCGAGCGGCGTCGGGGTCACCAGCGACTGGCACATGTTGGTGATTTCCGCGTGGCTGAACCCGGAGATGGTGACCGGGTGGTGCTGCGCGTTGCCCTTGAGGTCGTGACCCTCGGCGATACCGCCGTACTGAATGAGGTTGTCACCGTCGAGCTTGTCGGCCGAGACCTTGAAGTCCTGGCCGGAGACGCTGAAGGACGCCGCGAGGGCACCCTGCGCCAGACCCACACCGACCGCGGCCGTGGCCGCGATGCTCGGCACCATGACGAGCGCGAAGCGCTTCCATCTGGTCCCGCCACGAACCTGAGAACTCATTTCGTTCCTCCTTCTCGGACGTACATCTCCGGTCCGGGCCGTGCCCGTCCTGGGATGGGAGAAGTGCTACGTCCTCGGGAAGGAGCGCAGGCGGCCGGGCCGCGGCTGTGCCACGTCCGATACACCGGCGATCACCCCCGAGCGACAACCACTGGGCCACGCGTTCGCGCAACCTGGAGGACAGGCCCCGCCGTGTGGCGGAGACCCCCCTGTCCCACACCCGGTGCCACTGCCACCGGGCGGCTCGGTGGGGACCCTCCACCGCGGCTCCGGATGAGCGGCTCTGCGGGAAGGACCGAGCGTCGCCGATCGTGGTCCATTCCCGGCCGGGGCACAAGGGGGTTCGTTACTGGCGGGTAACGGCCAGATAACCAGAGCACGACCCGCCGCCATCGGGCAGCAACACAGGGTGTAACCGAGGGCCACGACAGATCGGCGGAAGAGTGAACACACCGGACAGTTCACGGGGTTCGACTTACTACGAGTAACAGCGGCCGCGATTGCCAAGTTTTGGCAAAGCGCGGCCGCTGTTTGTCTCCGTGTCAACAAATCGTCGGCACTCCGCCGACGCCCGGGTGTCCCCGGAGGCCCGCCCCTAGAAGAGCACCCGGGCCAGCGCCGTACGCGCCGCGGTCACCCGCGGGTCGTCCGTTCCGATGACCTCGAACAGCTCCAGCAGGCGCACCCGCACGGCGTCGCGTTCCTCACCGAACGTCACCCGCACGGTGTCCACCAGACGCCCGAAGGAGTCCTCCACGTGACCGCCGGCCAGGTCCAGATCGGCCGCGGCCATCTGCGCCGCCGGGTCGCGGGGGTTCTCGGCGGCCGCGGCGCGCACCGTCTGCGGGTTCATGTCCTGGACCCGGACCAGGAGCTCGGCCTGCGCCAGGCCCAGCTTGGCCTCGGTGTTGCCCGGGTCGTCGGAGAGCACGTTCTTGTACGCCTGCACCGCACCGCCCAGGTCACCGGCGTCGAGCGCGACGACGGCCGCCTCCAGCAGGGCGTCGTACGGGCCGGCCGGCGCCTCGGCCGGAGCCGCCGGGGCGGCCCCTTCGGCGCTCGGGTCCACCTCGACGCCGATGATCCCGAAGCGCTCCTCGGCGACCTGGACCAGCTGGGCCAGGGTCTCGCGGATGTGCTGCTCGGGGGCCCCGCCCTGGAAGAGCGGCAGCCCCTGGCCGGCGACGACGGCGAAGACGGTCGGGACGTTCTGGACGCCGAACTGCTGCAACAGCGCCGGGTTGGCGTCGACGTCGACCCGGCCGAGCACGAGGCGACCGGCGGCCTCGATGATCAGGCGCTCCAGGAGCGGCGTGAGCTCCTGGGACTGCTCGCTCCACTGGGCGCGGAAGTCCAGGACGACCGGAACCTCGGCGGAGAGCTGGATCACGCGTTCAAAGCCGGCCTCGTCTACGTCGATGACGAGCGCGGAGGTCGGCAGGGCGCCGGCGGCCGGACCGGCGCCGCCGCCCTGGGCCGCCTGTCGTGCCGCTTCGGCGCGGGCCTGCTCGGCCTTGGCCTTGGCCTCGCCGGCCGCCTTCACCGCGGCGAGGTCGACGACGCCGCTCATGGACATGTTTCTGGGCTGCATGCGTACATCCTCCCCCGTGTGCGCGCGCCGATGAAAAAGATCGCGTGAATTGCCGTGGTCTCGCGGCCGTCCTGCGTTGCGGCACCGGGTCCCCACCTGGTGCCTGTAGCCCTTCGCGTGGTTGTCGCTCTTACGCTACGAGCCGTAGCGTAACTCCTCGCGGGCCTCCGGCGCCCCGTGATCTGAACCACAGCCCTCGGGAATCCGGCCCGTCGGCTACCGGCGGGTATGGTCTCGGCCATGCGCAACCCCAGTCCCGGCTCCAGCCCCGCCCGCACCGGCCGCCCCCGCAGCGCCGCCGCGGACGCCGCCATCCTCGCCGCGACGCGGGACGCGCTGGTGGAGCTGGGCTGGTCGAAGCTGACGATGGGCGACGTCTCGACCCGGGCAGGCGTCGCCAAGACCACCCTCTACCGGCGCTGGGCGGGCAAGAACGAGCTGGTCGTGGACGCGGTCGCGGAACTCTTCGACTCCCTCGAACTCCCGGACCGTGGCTCCCTCGAAGCCGACATCGAGTACGTGGTCCTGCAGTTCGCCTCGCTGCTGCGGCGCCCGGAGGCCCGTACGGCCCTGATGGCCGTGGTCGCCGAGTCCACCCGGGACGAGGCGCTGCGCGACCGTATCCGGTCGGCCATCGTGGACCGGCAGAAACGTCTCGTCGTACTGGGTCGCGAACGGGCCCAGGCCCGCGGGGAACTCCCGTACGAGGAGGACGAGGACCTGGCGTGCCGCACCACCGACCTGATATTCGACGTGATCGCGGGCACGGTGGTGCACCGCGCCCTGGTCAGCTCCGAGCCGGTGGACGAGCTGTGGGTGGCCACCTTCACGGCCCTCCTGATGCACGGCCTGCGGGGGCCGGCCACGGCCTGAACGCCCGAAGGCCGCTCGCGTCCGCCACCGTACGGGGCGGACACGAGCGGCCTTCGTGAGTCCGTTCGCGGGTCTGTTCGCGGGGTCTCAGAAGCCCGGCGGCTCGGTGTAGGTGCCCCACTCGTCGCGCAGGACGTTGCAGATCTCGCCGAGGGTGGCCTCGGCCCGCACCGCGTCCAGCATCGCCGGGATCATGTTCGACCCGTCCCGGGCGGCGTCGAGCATCGCGGCCAGCGACTCCGACACCTTCGCGTCGTCGCGCCGGCCCTTGCGCTCGGCCAGCTCCCGCACCTGCACCTTCTCCACCTCGTGGCTGACCCGCAGGATCTCCAGGTCCCCGGTGACCGAGCCGTGGTGGACGTTGACGCCGACGACCCGCTTGTCGCCCTTCTCCAGCGACCGCTGGTACTGGAAGGCCGATTCGGCGATCTCCCCGGTGAACCAGCCGTCCTCGATGCCGCGCAGGATGCCCGAGGTGATCGGCCCGATGGGGTGCTGCCCGTTCGGGTGGGCGCGCAGGCCGCGCTCCTTGATCTGGTCGAAGATCTTCTCGGCGTCCGCCTCGATGCGGTCGGTGAGCTGCTCGACGTACCAGGAGCCGCCCAGCGGGTCGGCCACGTTGGCGACGCCGGTCTCCTCCATCAGCACCTGCTGGGTGCGCAGGGCGATCTCGGCGGCCTGCTCGCTCGGCAGTGCGAGGGTCTCGTCGAGGGCATTGGTGTGCAGGGAGTTCGTGCCGCCGAGGACGGCCGCGAGGGCCTCCACGGCGGTGCGCACGACGTTGTTGTACGGCTGCTGCGCGGTGAGCGAGACCCCCGCGGTCTGGGTGTGGAAGCGCAGCCACATGGACTTGTCGCTCTTCGCCCCGTAGACCTCCTTCATCCAGCGGGCCCAGATGCGGCGGGCGGCGCGGAACTTGGCGATCTCCTCGAAGAAGTCGAGGTGCGCGTCGAAGAAGAAGGAGAGCCCGGGGGCGAAGTGGTCCACGTCCATGCCGCGGGAGAGGCCCAGCTCCACGTAGCCGAAGCCGTCCGCCAGGGTGTACGCGAGCTCCTGCGCGGCCGTCGCCCCGGCCTCGCGGATGTGGTAGCCGGAGACGGAGAGCGGCTTGTAGGCGGGGATGCCCTTGGCGCAGTACTCCATGAGGTCGCCGATGAGGCGCAGGTGCGGCTCGGGTTCGAAGAGCCACTCCTTCTGGGCGATGTACTCCTTGAAGATGTCGGTCTGGAGCGTGCCGTTGAGGAGGGCGGGGTCCACGCCCTGCCGCTCGGCGGCGACCAGGTACATGCAGAAGGCGGGCACGGCGGGGCCCGAGATGGTCATGGAGGTGGTCACGTCGCCGAGGGGGATGTCCTTGAACAGGACCTCCATGTCGGCGGCGGAGTCTATGGCGACCCCGCAGTGGCCGACCTCGCCGAGGGCGCGGGGGTCGTCGGAGTCCCGTCCCATGAGGGTCGGCATGTCGAAGGCCACGGAGAGCCCGCCGCCGCCGGCGGCCAGGATCATCTTGTAGCGCTCGTTGGTCTGCTCGGCGTTCCCGAATCCGGCGAACTGCCGGATGGTCCAGGTCCGCCCGCGGTAGCCGGTGGCGTGCAGGCCCCGGGTGTAGGGGTACTCCCCCGGCCACCCGATGCGCTCGAACCCCTCGTACGCGTCGCCGGGCCGGGGCCCGTAGACCGGATCGACGGCATCGCCGGAGAGCGTGGTGAAGTCGGCCTCGCGCTTGCGGGCCTTGTCGTAACGGGCCTGCCAGCGAAGGCGGCCTTCTTCGATGGCGTCTGCGTCCATACCCATGAATTTACTAGGACGTCCTAGTAAATGTCGATGGGCAACCCCCGGGGAGATGTCCCCGGGGGAGATTCGCCCTAGTGGCGCACTAGGCCTTCGCGGTCGCGAGACCGTCGGCGACCAGCGGTTCGACCTCGGCGCGGACCTTGCGCTCGACGAAGAACGCGGCCAGGGGGATGGTGCCGCTGACCATGACCCAGAGCATCTTGCCGAAGGGCCACCTGGCCTTGGAGCTCAGGTCGAAGGCGAAGACCAGGTAGATCATGAAGAGCACACCGTGGGCCTGGGACACCACGAAGGTCAGATCGGCGCCCTTGTCGAAGCCGTACTTGAAGACCATGCAGGTGCAGAGCACCAGCAGCATCACGGCGGTCGCGAAAGCCATCACCCGGTAGCGGGTCAGCACACTGCGTTTCATGGCGTCGAGCCTAACCGTCCGCTTTGCGCGATCTTGAGCGGGGCCGCCGGTCCGTAGCGGGCTCAGCTCTCCTCGAAGTCCGCGGCGGCGACGCGCAGGGGGCGCAGCAGGGCGAAGATCTCCGCGCACTCCTCGGCGTCGTAGGCGCCGAGGCCGAAGTCGATCTCCATCAGGTCCCTGGTGGCGGCCTCGACGACCTCGCGCCCCTTGTCCGTGATGGAGGCGAGGGTGCCGCGACCGTCGTTCGGGTTGGGCCGCTTGTCGACGAGCCCGGACCTCACCAGCCGGTCGACGGTGTTCGTCACCGACGTCGGGTGGACCATCAGGCGCTCGCCGATCTTCGACATGGGCAGCTCGCCGGCCTTGGAGAAGGTGAGCAGCACCAGGGCCTCGTAGCGCGCGAAGGTCAGTCCGTACGGCTTGACCACCGCGTCGACCTCGCCGAGCAGGATCTGGTGCGCCCGCATGATCGAGGTGATGGCGGCCATCGAGGGCACCGGCCCCCAGCGCTGCTGCCAGAGCTCGTCGGCGCGGGCGATGGGGTCGAAGGGAAGGCTGAGCGGCTTGGGCACGCAACAGACCCTACCGGGCGGTCATATGACCGGGAGCCCCGTCTCACGCCTCGGCCGCCGCTGCCTTCGGGGTGGTGGCGCGGAGTTCGGCGAGGAGCAGCAGGACGACGACCGTGCCGGTGATCCCGGCCCCGGTGACGACCACGTGCACCGGCAGGAACTCGGCGGCGAGACCGGCCAGGGCCATGCCGACGCCCTGGAGGGTCATCAGACCGGTGCCGAGCAGGGTCATCGCGCGTCCCCGCAGGTCATCCGGGACCGCGTCGACGTACCACTGGTCGAGCCCGAGGGTGTGGGCGTGGGCGAGGCCCGCGAGCAGCAGGGCGGCGAGGACCACGGGCACGCCGGGCCGGGCGGCGTACAGGAGCAGCGGCAGCAGCCCGACGGCGGCGAGCGGTGCCGTGATCCGGGAACGCGTTCGGGCGGTGAGTGCGGAGCCGGCCCAGAGTTCACCCGCGATGGTGCCGACGGGCAGGGCGCACATCAGCAGTCCGAGCACGGCGGTGCTCGCGCCGGTGCCGGCGGCGTACGGGGCGAGCAGGGCCTCCGGTACGACGACGAAGACGGGCGGCAGCCAGAAGAGGAGGGTGAGCGCGCGGATCCGGCGGTCGCCGAGAACGGCCCGCAGCCCGTGGAGCGGGGACTCGCGGGAGCCCCCGCGGGCGGGGCGGGTGGTGGTGCCGAGACGCAGGAGCAGGGCCGATCCGAGGAATCCGGCGGCGGTCAGGGCGATGGCGCCGCGCGGCGCGAGGACGGTGAGCAGCAGCCCGCCGAGGCCGAAGCCGATGAGCTGGGCGCTCTGGGCCACCATGCGCAGGAGCGAGCGGCCGAGGACGAAGGCGTCGCCGGATCCGAGGACGTCGGCGAGGGAGGCACTGCGGGCGCCCTGGAACAGCGGGGCGACGAAGGCCATGGCGCAGCGCAGTACGAGGAGCAGCGCGACGGGCGTGCCGGGCAGGGCCATGGCCGCCGCACAGGCGGCACAGACCAGATCGCACCCGACGAGCACGCGCCGCGCGGGGTACCGGTCGGCGAGCCCGGCGAGCAGGGTGCCGCCGAGGGCGTACGGGAGGAACCCGAGGGCGAAGGTGAGGGCGCTCATCAGGGGCGAACCGGTGGCGCGGTACACGAGGACGGTGAGCGCGATCTCGGCGACGACCACCCCGAGCACGGACACCAGATGCGCGGCGAAGACGGCCCGGAACTCCCGTATCCGGAACACGGTCCGGTATCCGGCGGCGGCCGGGGCGCTGATCTGCTGAAGGTTTGCCATGCGGGGCAGCTTCGCGGCGGCCAGCCCGACCCCAGTAGAGATTCGCCCTGATCCGAATCTCCCGAGGTGCGCCGGCGAGGCCCGGTTCGCCTCCGGCGGCGCCTCAATCGCCGGCGGGGCTGAAATTGCCCTGCGGGCAATCCAGCCCGCCTGAACGCAAGGCAGCGCTACGCGCACTCACAGGCTGAGGCCGCCCACATCCAGCCCCGCCGGCGATTGAGGCGCGGGGTCCGGGGCGGAGCCCCCGATCATTAAGGCCCGCCGGCCCACCAGGCCGGGCCACACTCCAGCCCCGCCGGCGTTTGAGGCGCGGGGTCTGGGGCGGAGCCCCAGGTCTTTGAGGCGCGCGGGCCCACCCGGCCGCACCACCCCCAGCCCCGCCGGCGATTGAGGCGCAGGGGCCCGGGGGCTGTGACCCCGGCGGCGGGGCCGGACACGACGGAGGAGCAGACGCATGGGGTACCACTTCCGCTTCGGCGCCGCCGACCTGCTCCGCTGCCGCTTCTCCCTCTCCCCCCGCTGGGAAACCCAAGAGGCCGTCCGCGTCCTCCTCCGCCCCCACCGCCAGACGTACCACCTCCCCTGGCTCCGCCAGGTCCGCGCCGCCGCGGAAGGCCTCGACCTGCGTCCCCTGTGGCTCCTGATGCCGAAGAAGGGGCACAATCCGGACTTCCTCAGCCCACCCCCGCTCGGCCCCTCCGTCACCTTCGAGGAGGAGCTGGCCCGGGTACGGGCCGCCGATCCCGAGCCGGTCCAGGAGGACCTGCGGCGCTCCCTGGCCTGCACCCCCGGCGCCCTCGACAGCGACATCGGGCAGCGGATGCTGGCGGATCCGGCCCGGGCCGTCCGGGAGTTGGCCGATCTCTACGAGCAAGCCTGGGCGGCCCTGATCGCCCCCCACTGGCCCCGGCTGCGCGCGCTCCTGGAGGCCGACATCCTGTTCCACTCCCGCCGGCTGGCGGCCGGCGGCCTGGAGTCGCTGTTCGACGGCCTGCATCCGGAGCTGCGGTGGCAGGGGGACAGCGACACCCTCACCATCGACAAGCACGGCCACCACGACCGCACCCTCGACGGGCAGGGCCTGCTGCTGATGCCGAGCGCCTTCGTCTGGCCGGAGGTGGTCGGCGGCTACGACCCCCCGTGGCAGCCCACCCTCGTCTATCCGGCGCGCGGCATCGGCGCGTTGTGGACGGCCCCGACGGCGGGGACCCCGGACGCGCTGGCCCGCCTGCTGGGCCGGGCCCGGGCCGACGTGCTGTGCGCGCTCGGCGAACCGGCCTCCACCACGACCCTGGCCCACCGCCTGGGCCTGGCGCCCTCCTCGGTCTCCGCGCACCTGCGGGTCCTGCGCGGGGCGGGCCTGCTCGTCTCCGCCCGCCACGGCCACCAGGTCCTGTACGAACGCACCCCGCTGGCCATCGCCCTGACCACGGGCGGCTCCGCCGCCTGAGGCGCCCGGTGTCGTACGGGGATGCCAACTGCCCCTTATGTCACGATATCCCGAGTCCGCTGCCCGACCCTTCGTCCCGAGGAAGCCGGATGCCGAACGCCGCCGCCGTCCGTAGACGCCGCCCCGCCACCGCCCTCGGCCTCCTCCTGCTCCTCGCGGCCGCCCCCGCCTGCACCGGCGGGCCCGCGCCCGGAGCCGGGAGCCCCGCCGCCTCGTCCACGGCTCCCGCCGCCGACGCCGCGGCCGGCGAATCCCCGTTCTGGGTGGACCCGAAGAGCGCCGCCGCCCGGCAGGTCGCCGCCTGGGAAGCGGCGGGCCGCAACAGCGACGCCCAGGTGCTGCGCAGGATCGCGGACCGGCCGATGGCCCTGTGGGGACCGGGCGGCGATCCCGGCCCCGAGATCCGCCGGGCCGGGGCCGGCGCCAAGGCCGCCGGGCGGACGATGGTGCTCACCGCGCACAACATCCCGTACCGCGACTGCGGGCAGCGCGCGGCCGGCGGGGCCAAGGACGCCCGCGCCTACCGCAGCTGGATCGGCGCCTTCGCCGGCGCCATCGGCGACGGCAAGGCCGTCGTCATCCTGGAACCGGACGCCGTCCCGCACATCGTGGACGGCTGCACCCGGGCCGACCACCACGCCGAGCGCTACCGGCTGCTCTCCGAGGCCGTCGACCGGCTCAAGCGGAACCGGAACACCAAGGTCTATCTGGACGCGGGCGATCCGGCCCGGATCCCGCATCCGGCGGACCTCGTGGCGCCCCTGCGCAAGGCGGGCCTGGAGCACGCGGACGGCTTCGCCGTCAACGTCTCCGGCTTCCAGTCCGAGGCGGCCGCCCGGGCGTACGGCGCCGAGATCTCCCAGGGGACCGGGAACAAACACTTCGTCATCGACACCGGCCGCAACGGCGACGGCCCGCTGCCGGGCGGCCTCGGGCAGACCCGGTGCAATCCGCCCGGCCGCTCCCTCGGGGTGCCGCCGACCGACCGGACGGGCGACCCGCTCGTGGACGCGTACCTCTGGATCAAACGGCCCGGCGAGTCCGACGGGCCCTGCCGCGGCGGCCCGGCGGCCGGCACCTGGTGGCCGGACTACGCCCTGGGGCTGGCCCGCCGGGCGCGGGACTGACGCGGTACCGGCCATTCCGGCGCCGTGGGGCGGGGCGCCCCCGTGTGCGCCCCGCCCCCGCGGCCTCCCCAGGGGTCGTGCCGGCCGTGCTCAGTGCCAGATGGTGCAGGCGATGTTGTAGCCCCACTGGGGGTTGTTGTACGGATTGCCGATGTTCGGGTTGGCCGCACAGGCCCGGATCCAGTAACCGGGGCCGTCGTAGTGGCTGTTCGAGGTGCTCGCGTACACCCCGGTGGGCACCTGGTAGTCGACGAACGGCGTCCAGTTGGCGCCGCCGTTGCGGGAGACGTCCAGGTACAGGGCCTCGCCGACGCCGTTCAGCCAGGCCTCGCCCCACGCCCAGTCGTGGCCGTCGGAGCCCTTGAAGATGTTCATCCGTACCGTGCTGGTCCAGCCGCCGGGCGAGAACGAGGCGCTGTAGCTCGCGTTGACGGCCGCCCCGGAGGCCAGCAGCCTGTCGGCGACGCCCGCCGCCAGCTCCTTCGGCTTGGTCGTCACGTGCCGCAGCCCGGACGGTCCCGCCTCCCCGGTCGGGGCGGGCACGCTCACGCCCGCCAGTGCCGCGGCCTCGGCCTCGGACCCCTTGACCGGGCCGCCGCCGGCGGTGTCGGTGGCGTGGACCGGGCCCGTCAGGGCGATGCCGGCGATCAGTGCGGCCCCGAGGGCCAGCGCGCCGGTGCGTTTCAGGGACATGGTCGCTCCTTCTTCTCTCATTGCCTGTTTCGAGACACCGAGCCAACTCGGCTGTGGACGGTGGACGGCCGCCGGTGTTCCCTGGCCGGTCCGGGGCACACGCTGCCCCGCGGCGGATTTGACCGGCCGGGCCGGAACGGATCCGCGCAGGTCACCGGGTACGCAGGGGGCGGACAACCCCGTTGTCCGCGGACATCAGGGGGGCACCATGGGGAAGGCAGGCCGTCCACAGGGGGCGATGAAGGGGCAGACGGACGCGGCGAACGCACTGGCGCGCTTCCTGCGGACCATGACCGACTCGCTGACGGTCCGTGAGCTGGCGGAGCGCTACGGCGGCGGCAAGACGCTGTGGGGCGAGTACCGCTCCGGAGCGCGGATCATCCCGCTCGGCCGGCTCAACACCGTCGTACGGGACCGCGTACGCGACGTGCGCGGGCGCGAGGCCATGCTGGAGCAGGCCCGGCGGCTGCACGACGGCGCGCTGACCGCGGAGGTGGCGCGCACCCCCGCACCCGCGCTCGACGAGGCGCTGCACCGGGCCGAGCGCGATCTGGCCGAGTCGGGGCTGCTGGTGAACCGGCTGCTCGCCATCATCACCATGCTGCTGAAGATGCCCGCGCCCGTCGGGCCGCCCGCCCCGGAGCCGCCGGGGCAGCGGGTGCGCGAGCACCTGGACGAGGCCTTCGGCCAACTGGACACGGCCTGGTCCGTGCAGACCGCGGCGCGGCGGGCCTACGCCGGGGCACGGGCGGAATCCGCCGCCGGCGCCGGACCGGAGGCGACGGCGGGCCCGGAACTGTCGCTCGCGCTGGCGCTGGTGGGCAGCGCCCTCGAACACCGGCGGGCGGAGGCCCTGCGGCTGTGGGAGGGGATACGGGAGGACGGCTACGACCGGGCCGCCCCCGGCCTCGACGACGTAGCCGAGGTCGAGGTCGAGGTCGAGGTCGAGGGGATAGTCCTGGAACGCACGGACACCGCAACCACGGCGGCGGTCACCGTCACGGCCCCCGCCCCCGAGCCCGACCCCGGCGACGCGGCGGCCCCGGTCGGGGCGGCTGGAGCCGTCGGGGCGGTAGGGCAGGTCGGGGAGGTCGACAGACCGGGGCCGGCCCTGCCGGTGCCCATGCCCGCGCCGACCCGACCGCGCCGGTTCCCGCTCGCCGCCGTGGCCGCGGCCGCCCTGGTCGGCATCACCACCATCGCCGCCGCGGCCACGGTCGTCCTCGTCACCCGGCATGCCGCCCCCGCGCCCGCCGGGAACGCGGCGCCGCGCTGGGAGCTGTCCCCGGTCCCCCTCCCCTTCTCCGTTCCCACGCCCACCCCCTCGCCCACGCCCACCACCAGCCCGGCCCCCACGACCGCGAGTCCGACGGCCCCGCCGCCGGCCGGCCCGTCCACGCCTGCCGCTCCCCCACCAGCACCTCCGTCCCAGTCCCCATCCCCGTCCCCGGCCGACGGCGGCCGCTCCCCCGCCCCCACCCCGTCCGATCCCGCCCCGGGATCCCCGAAGGACCCGCCGGCACCGCCGAAGGGGCCGTTCCGGCTGACGAACACGGGCAGCGGGATGTGCCTGGCCCCCGACGGCGGGTCCACGATGCCCTCCGAGGGGCTCGTACAGACCGAATGCGCGGAGAACTCCGCCCAGTTCTGGACGCTCACGGCCGAGGCCTCCGGCCCCGAGGGAACCGTCTACGCGGTCCGCAACCGCCACAGCGGCCTGTGCCTGTCGGTCGACGCGGCGCGCACCACGGACGGCGTCCCCGTCACCCAGTACCTGTGCGGGGACGAGGACGGCCTGTTCGCGGACCAGTTCTGGACCTTCCGCTACCACGCGTCCTCGCAGGCCTGGCAGCTGGTCAACCGCAAGAGCGGCAAGTGCGCCTCGGTACGCCCGGGCGAGGGCCAAACGGAGCCGGTCCTCCAGAACGGCTGCGTCACCGCCCCCTCGATGCTCTGGCGCGCGTAACGCCGGCCCGCGCGGGTGAGCCGGTCAGTCGCGGCCGCCGCGCCGCAGGCCGTGCCGGACCGCGCGCCGGCTCACCGGGCCGAGGCCCTCCAGCGCCTGGGCGAGCCCGGCGAGCTGCTCCAGGGCGTCGAGCGCCCGGCCGGCGCCCTGCGGGTCCACGCCCTCGTAGAGCTCGATGCCGACGAAGGAGGCGGCGGCGGCCCGGGCCAGTCCCGACGGGTCGGTGAACCCGGCCAGCGGGGTCGCCGCGAGCAGCCGGGTGAGTACGGTCTCCAGCTCCTCGATCCACAGCGCGAGCCCGGCGGCGGTGGCCGCGGCGAGGGCGGGCGAGGTCTGGCCCGCGGCCAGCAGCTGCCCGAGCACGGCGACCTGTCCGGCGGCCCGCTCCTCGGCGTGCATCTCCCGGCCGAACTCCAGCAGCTCGGCGAGGCTGCCCAGCTCCGCGAGCCGGTCGCGGTAGACCGCGACCCGCCGCTCGGCGCCGAACCGGCAGGCGGCGGCGAGCAGTTCGTCGACGGAGCCGAAGTGGTAGAAGATCAGTCCCTGCCCCACCCCGGCGGTGGCGGCGATGGTGCGGGCGGAGGTCTTGGCGATGCCCTGCTCGACCAGGGTGCGCAGGGCCCCTTCCAGGAGCTTCTCCTTGGTGGCGGCGCTCACGCCCTGGCCTCCTCGCGCACGGGCCGCAGGTCGCGGCGGATCCCGTGCGTGCGGGCGTCGACGTACTCGGCGGTGAAGGAGCCCTCGTAGCCGAAGAGCGGGCCGAAGCGGCGGTTGACCACCCGCACCCGGATCCGGAAGCGGCCGGTGGCCTCGTCGAAGGACTCCCGCACCTCGGCATCGCCGCCGATGAGCTCGGGGACGCGGACGTCGACGGGACCCTCGCGGAAGCGGTGCTCGCCGGAGCGGATGAGCAGCGAGCCGTCCGGCTCGGCGCTCATGTGGAGGTCGCTGGCGAGGTGCTGGTGCGTGCCGAGGTAGTCGAGGACGCAGTCCCGCTCCGGACTGTGGACCATCGTGGCGTCGAACCGGTGGGGCCCGTCGGGCAGCTGGAAGGTGCGCACGAAGGTGACGGTCTCGCGCCCGAAGGAGTCGAGGTACGGGAGGTTCTCGATGACGAACGGCACGCTCCGGCCCTCCCGGGGCACCAGGATGTTCCGCTTCCCGCCGATCCGCAGGAAGGGCTTCACGAAGCCCGGCCCGTGCCAGATCCGGTCCATGGTGCCGCGCCCCACGCAGCCCTCGCCGCTCTCCAGCCCGACGGAGAACCGGCGCTGGATCTGCGGGTGCAGGCGGTCGAAGTCGGCGCCCATGTGCGTGCGAAATATCGAGGTCATGACGGCTCCAGGGTGCTGAGCAGGCCGGGGGCGGAGGCGGGGATGCGGCCGGGCGGGGTGCGCGGACAGCGGCGGGCGGCCGGGGTCCCCGGCAGCGGAGGCAACAGCAGGACGGCGGCCCACGCCCGCCCCCTCCTGTTTGAGCGGTCGCTCAAACAGGACCTTAGGATAATTTGAGCGATCGCTCAAGAGTGACCCCGGCCGTGGCCGCCGGCCGCCCCGGCCACGGCGCCGCACGCGAAAGCGCCCCCGGCCGGGAGGTCGGGGGCGCTTCGGGAGTCGGGGGCGGGGCGGGTCAGCCCTCGGCCAGGTGGCGTTCCACCGTTTCGATCTTCGATGTCATCCCGTCGGAGACGCCGGGGCGGATGTCGGCCTTGAGGATGAAGGAGACCCGGGGCGCGCGCGCCTCCACCGCTGCCACCGCGCGCCGGACCACGTCCATGACCTCGTGCCACTCGCCCTCGACGGTGGTGAACATGGCGTCGGTCCGGTTCGGCAGTCCCGACTCGCGGACCACGCGGACCGCGTCGGCGACGTACTCGCCGACCTCTTCGCCGACGCCCAGCGGGGTCACCGAGAAGGCGATGATCATGCGCCGGCCGCCTCGCGCGCGCGGGCCGCGATCACGCTGTCGGCCTCGTCACGCTTGAGCAGCTTGTCGCCGTACAGGCCGCCGAAGGGCAGCAGCGCCAGCAGGAAGAACAGCGCGACCTTCTTGAGCGGCCACTTGGCCTTGTTCCAGACGTCCAGCAGGAACACCGCGTAGATGACGAACAGGATCCCGTGGATGATGCCGAGCGGCATCATCAGGTAGTCGATGTCCGAGATCCGGCTCAGCAGCGAGCCGAAGATCAGCAGGGCCGGGAACGAGAGCGCCTCCGGGACGGAGATGAGGCGCAGCCGGTGCAGGGCGGAGGCGGTCTTGATGTCCACGGAGAACCTTCGGGGTGGAGGCCAGAGTCCGTCCCAGTGTCTCAGCCGCTTTGCGGGATCTTGACCCGGGCCCCTGGATGCCCCCGAGCCCCCGCGGCCGCCCGTATCGCGCCCTTAACGCCCGGGTGTGGCATATATCGGCCACGGGCCCCTGTTCGGGTCCGCCCGCTGCCGATAACGTCTTCCCGTGGCTCAGTTCCGACTCCAAGGCAGCAAGGTGCTCGCCGTCGACCTGACCGGGGATGCCGTGAAAGCGAAAAACGGCTCCATGGTCGCGTACGACGGTCAGATGGCCTTCAAGAAGATGACCGGCGGCGGCGAAGGCATCCGCGGGATGGTGACGCGCCGGCTGACCGGCGAGCAGATGACCGTGATGGAAGTGCAGGGGCACGGCACCTGCTTCTTCGCCGACCGCGCGAGCGAGATCAATCTGGTCAACCTGCGCGGCGAGAAGCTCTACGTCGAGTCCAGCAACCTGCTGTGCACCGACGCCGGTCTGCGCACCGGCACGACCTTCACCGGCCTGCGCGGCGCGACGACGGGCAACGGCCTGTTCACGACGACCGTCGAGGGCTCCGGGCAGGCGGCGATCATGTCCGACGGCCCGGCAGTGGTGCTGCGCGTCAGCTCCCAGTACCCGCTCTCCGTGGACCCGGGGGCGTACATCGCGCACACCGGCAACCTCCAGCAGTCCTTCCAGTCCGGGGTCAACTTCCGCACGCTGATCGGCGAGGGCTCGGGCGAGTCCTTCCAGATCCGCTTCGAGGGCGAGGGTCTGGTGTACGTGCAGCCCAGCGAGCGCAACACCATCGGGGGCGACATCTGATGCCGTTCCGCGAGATCAACTCGAAGATGGTCGAGGCCCAGGTCGTCCCCGGGCAGAAGATGTACAGCCAGCGCGGCGCGATGCTCGCGTACCGCGGCGAGGTCTCCTTCACCCCGAGCCTGACCGGCGGTCAGGGCGGGGTGATGGGCATGATCGGGCGCCGCGTGGCGAACGAGCAGACCCCGCTGATGACGGTCGAGGGCAGCGGCACCGTGATGTTCGGCCACGGCGGCCACCACATCCAGGTGATCAACCTGACCGGCGAGACCCTCTACGTCGAGGCCGACCGGCTGCTCGCCTTCGACGGCACCCTCCAGCAGGGCACGATGTTCATGGGCTCGCAGGGCGGGGTCATGGGCATGGTCCGCGGCCAGGTGACCGGCCAGGGCCTGTTCACCACCACCCTCAAGGGACACGGCTCGGTCGCCGTGATGGCCCACGGCGGGGTCATCGAGCTCCCGATCCACCCGAACCGCCCGGTCCACGTGGACCCGCAGGCGTACGTCGCCCACCACGGCGAGGTACGCAACAAGCTCTCCACCGCGCTCGGCTGGCGCGACATGGTGGGGCGCGGCTCGGGCGAGGCGTTCCAGCTGGAGCTGTCCGGCCAGGGCGCGGTGTACGTACAGGCCTCGGAGGAGAAGCTGTGAACTTTGGTCCCGTGACGGGCGGACCCGGCGGCCCGACCGTCTTCGACCCGTACACCCTGCCCTCCGACGACAACGTCAACGCGTACACCTTCTGCGTGGAGCTCAAGGGGAGCCAGTGGTTCCTGCAGAAGGGCAAGATGATCTCGTACTACGGGAGCATCGAGTTCAACGGCATCGGCAACGGCCGCTTCGACCGGCTGCTGCGCACCAGCTTCCACTCACCGCTCCACGCGAGCGACTGGGTGGTGGCCGAGGGGCAGGGCAAGATGCTGCTGGCCGACCGGGCCTTCGACGTGAACTCGTACGACCTGGACAACGGGAACCTGACGATCCGGTCAGGCAATCTGCTCGCGTACCAGCCCTCCCTCGCCCTGAAGCAGTCGATCGTCCCGGGCTTCCTGACCCTGATCGGAACCGGGAAGTTCGTCGCGGCGTCCAACGGACCGGTGGTGTTCATGGAGCCGCCGCTGCGCGTGGACCCGCAGGCCCTGGTGGGCTGGGCCGACTGCCCCTCCCCGTGCCACCACTACGACCACGGCTACATGTCCGGCGTGATCGGCGGACTGCGCTCGCTGACGGGCATCGGGGGCTCCTCGGGCGAGGAGCACCAGTTCGAGTTCGTGGGCGCGGGAACGGTGCTGCTCCAGTCGTCGGAGATGCTGATGGCGGAGCAGGCGGTGGGCGCGGTCGGGGCCGGCGCGGCCACGGGCAACGCGCAGGGCGTTCCGGGGGCCGGCCAGGGTCCGCTGGGGCAGCTGGGCGTACCGCGGATGCCGGGGCAGCTGGGTGATCTCCAGCGCCGCTTCGGACTGTGACCACCCGAGCCATCTTTGTACGTAATTCAACTTCTTAGGTAGAGTTCATTCATGGAGACCATGGAGACCGAGACGGCCACGCGCTGGCTGACCGATTCCGAGCAGTGCGCGTGGCGCACCCACCTGGACGTCAGCAGACTGCTGATGCACCAGCTGGAAAAGGATCTCCAGCCCTTCGGACTCACCAACAACGACTACGAGATCCTCGTGAACCTCTCGGAGTCGGAGGCCCACCGGATGCGGATGAGCGATCTCGCGACCGCCACCCTGCAGTCCAAGAGCCGGCTGTCCCACCAGATCACGCGCATGGAGGCGGCGGGCCTGGTCCGTCGCGTCAACTGCGAGTCCGACCGCCGCGGCCTCTTCGCGGTGCTCACGGACGAGGGCATGGAGACCATGCGCAAGGTCGCCCCGCACCACGTGGCGTCCGTCCGCAAGCACTTCATCGACCTGCTGCCGCCGGAGGCCCTGGCGGCGCTGCGCGCCTCGCTGACCCCGGTGGCCGACCACCTGCGCGGCACCCGCGGCAAGGTCTGAGGCCGGGCCGGCGCCCGATCCGGGGTGCCGTCCCCGGCGGCAGCCCGGACAATGTGGGTGGTAACGCTCGCTCGCCGGCCGCCCGCCGAGCAACCGTAAGCGCATGGCCGGCCTGAGGAGGTCAGCCATGCACTGCAAGCACAAGGCGTACGTCTCGTCGGCCGCGGCCGTGGTCCTGATGATCGGGGGCCCGGTGGCGGCCGCCGCCGCGAACACGGCCGACGCGGCGAGAACCGTCCCCGCGGCCACGGCGGCCCAGTCCGACATCGACGCCGACGGGGCGGCCGCCGCCGCGCTGAAGAGGTACCCCGGTGTCGTGGAGTCCCTGAACAAGGACGACGCCGTCTGGCACGTCGACGTCATCGGCAAGGACGGCAAGCACGCGGAGCTGACGGTCGACACCCGCAGCGGCAAGGTGTTCACCGAGAACGCGGACGACGACAGCGACGACAACGGCGGGAACAAGGCGCTGCTCGCCGCGAAGGTCACCGCCCAGCAGGCGATGAAGGCGGCCCTCGCCGCCCACCCCGGCCAGGTCTGGTCGGTGGAGTGGGACGACGATGACGACAACGGCGCCCGCTACTGGCACGTCGAGATCAAGTCCGGCGACAAGACCACCGACGTGCACGTCGACCCCACGTCCGGGAAGGCGACGGTGTCCCCGTCGGACTCGAACGACCACGGCGACGACCACGGTGACGACGACAACGACAACAACTGACACCCGCCGGCCCGCGGGTTCTGATGCGGAGCGGATCGGGCGCCCCTAGACTGGCGAGCGCCCGGATTACCCCGATCTTCGAGGGAGTGGCGTCATGGCCAAGCGCGGCAACAAGAAGCGAGCACGCAAGAAGAAGAAGGCGAACCACGGCAAGCGTCCCAACGCCTGACCGGTCCGCCCACAGACGCAGGCGAGAGCCGCGCCCCGGAAGACCGGGGCGCGGCTCTCGCGTACGGCGTACGGCCCTCTCAGGCCTCCGTCAGCGTCTCCAGGAGCACGTCGGCGGCCGCGTACGGGTCCAGTTCACCCGCGGCGACCCGGGCCGCCAGCGCTTCGAGCCGGGCGTTCCCGTGCAGATCGGCCATCCGCGCCCGCAGGGCCGTCACCGCGATCGTCTCCACCTCGCGCGCGGCACGCGCCGTACGCCGCTCGGCCAGCACCCCGTGCTCGTCCATCCAGGCCCGGTGCTTCTCCAGCGCCTCGACGAGCTCGTCGATGCCCTGCGCCCGCGCGGCGACGGTCTTGATGATCGGCGGACGCCAGTCCCCCGGGCCCCGGGACTCCCCCAGGCCCAGCATGTGGTTCAGCTCCCGCGCGGTGGCGTCCGCGCCGTCCCGGTCGGCCTTGTTGACCACGTACACGTCGCCGATCTCCAGGATCCCCGCCTTCGCAGCCTGGATCCCGTCGCCCATCCCGGGGGCCAGCAGCACCACCGAGGTGTCCGCCTGCGCGGCGATCTCCACCTCCGACTGCCCGACCCCGACCGTCTCGACCAGGATCACCTCGCAGCCGGCCGCGTCCAGCACCCGGATCGCCTGCGGGGCGGACCAGGCGAGGCCGCCCAGGTGGCCGCGGGTGGCCATGGAGCGGATGTAGACCCCGGGGTCGGAGGCGTGGTCCGACATCCGCACCCGGTCGCCGAGCAGCGCCCCGCCGGAGAACGGCGAGGACGGGTCGACGGCGAGGACGCCGACCCGCTTGCCCGCCTTGCGGTACGCGGACACCAGCGCCGAGGTCGAGGTCGACTTGCCGACGCCCGGCGACCCCGTCAGCCCCACCACGTACGCGTTGCCCGTCAGCGGCGCCAGCGCCGCCATCACCTCGCGCAACTGCGGGGACGCCCCCTCCACCAGCGAGATCAGCCGGGCCACCGCTCTCGGCCTGCCCTCACGTGCCTGGGCCACCAGCTGGGGGACGTCCACCGCCGTCATACGTGCTGCGCTCCTCGGTTCTCGTACGGGTACGGGCGGGTGCTGGACCCTCGCTACGCCTTGGGGACGCGGACGATCAGGGCGTCGCCCTGGCCGCCGCCACCGCACAGGGCGGCCGCGCCGACCCCGCCGCCGCGGCGCTTGAGCTCCAGCGCCAGGTGCAGCACCACGCGGGCGCCGGACATGCCGATCGGGTGCCCCAGGGCGATGGCGCCACCGTTGACGTTCACCTTTTCCGGGGTCACGCCGAGGTCCTTCATTGACTGCACGGCGACCGCCGCGAAGGCCTCGTTGATCTCGATGAGGTCCAGGTCGGAGACCTCCAGGCCCTCCTTCTTCAGGGCGTGCAGGATCGCGTTCGACGGCTGCGACTGCAGGGAGTTGTCCGGGCCGGCCACGTTGCCGTGGGCGCCGATCTCGGCGATCCACTCCAGGCCCAGCTCCTCGGCCTTGGCCTTGCTCATCACGACCACGGCGGCCGCGCCGTCGCTGATCTGCGAGGAGGTGCCGGCGGTGATCGTGCCGTCCTTGGCGAAGGCCGGGCGCAGCTTGCCGAGGGACTCCACCGTGGTCTCCGGGCGGATGCCCTCGTCCTGGGAGAAGACGACCGGCTCGCCCTTGCGCTGCGGGATCTCGACCGGGGTGATCTCGGCCTCGAAGACGCCGTTCTTCTGCGCGGCCGCGGCCCGCTGGTGCGAGCCGGCGGCGAACTCGTCCTGCGGGGCGCGCTCGATGCCCAGGCGGGTGTTGTGCTTCTCGGTGGACTCGCCCATCGCGATGTTCTCGAAGGCGTCGGTGAGGCCGTCGTAGGCCATCGCGTCCAGCATTTCGATCGCGCCGTACTTGAAGCCCTCGCGGGACTTCGGCAGCAGGTGCGGGGCGTTGGTCATGGACTCCTGGCCGCCCGCGACCACGATGTCGAACTCACCGGCGCGGATCAGCTGGTCGGCCAGCGCGATCGCGTCCAGGCCCGAGAGGCACACCTTGTTGATGGTCAGGGCGGGCACGTTCATCGGAATGCCGGCCTTGACGGCGGCCTGACGCGCCGGGATCTGGCCCGCGCCGGCCTGGAGCACCTGCCCCATGATCACGTACTGCACCTGGTCGCCGGCGATGCCGGCCCGGTCCAGCGCGGACTTGATGGCGAAGCCGCCGAGGTCGGCGCCCGAGAAGGACTTCAGCGAGCCGAGCAGCCGCCCCATGGGCGTGCGGGCCCCGGCGACGATCACTGAGGTGGTGTTGTTCGTTCCGGACATGAGGCACAGCCCCTTGAGGATGAGGAGTGAACGAGGGTTTACCTGAATGTACTGAGCGGTACCCGCGGCGTCACCGGGCTGTCGGTGTGATCGCTGGCACGTTGCGTAACCACCCTCTTCGGCAGTGCACTGGTCCCATGCTGACAAGGATCGACCACATCGGGATCGCCTGCTTCGACCTGGACAAGACCGTCGAGTTCTACCGTGCCACGTACGGCTTCGAGGTCTTCCACACCGAGGTCAACGAGGAGCAGGGCGTCCGCGAGGCCATGCTCAAAATCAACGAGACGTCCGACGGCGGCGCCTCCTACCTCCAGCTGCTCGAACCGACCCGCGAGGACTCCGCGGTGGGCAAGTGGCTGGCCAAGAACGGCGAGGGCGTCCACCACATCGCCTTCGGCACCGAGGACGTCGACGGCGACGCGGAGGCCATCCGCGGCAAGGGCGTCCGCGTCCTCTACGACCAGCCCCGCATCGGCTCCATGGGCTCCCGGATCACCTTCCTGCACCCCAAGGACTGCCACGGAGTCCTGACCGAGCTCGTCACCTCCAACCCCGACCACTGATGCCGCCATTCCCCGGCCGGTAGAGTGGCCATGGCTCGGCCGGGGTTCGGTGCGGAGACGGGGTCGGGGCCTGTGACCCCTGCCCCGGTATCTGACACCATTCCCCCGGGGGCGTCGTTCAGCGGGCGAGCGATGCTCATTGGGAGTGAGCTTGCGACCAGGGGACGGATGGGACCGCGCTGTGCGGGGCTACGAAAGCCAGGAGAGCCATCAGGCCGAGGCCGACCATCTCTCGCGCTTCGAGGCCGAGATGGAGCGGCTGAAGAAGGAGCGCGGGAAGGCCGTCCAGCACGCTGAGGACCTGGGATACCAGGTCGAGGTGCTGCGTGCCAAGCTCCACGAGGTGCGCCGATCTCTGGCGTCCCGCCCCGCCTACGACGGCGCGGACATGGGCTACCAGGCGGAGCAGCTGCTTCGCAATGCCCAGATCCAGGCCGACCAGATGCGCTCGGACGCCGAGCGCGAGCTGCGCGACGCCCGGGCGCAGACCCAGCGCATCCTCCAGGAGCACGCCGAGCACCAGGCGCGCCTCCAGGCCGAGCTGCACGCCGAGGCCGTCAACCGGCGCCAGCGCCTGGACCAGGAGCTGGGCGAGCGCCGCCAGACCGTCGAGGCCCACGTCAACGAGAACGTGGCCTGGGCCGAGCAGCTGCGCGCCCGTACGGAATCCCAGGCCCGCCGGCTCATGGAGGAGTCCCGCGCCGAGGCCGAGCAGTCCCTGAACGCCGCCCGCGCCGAGGCCGCCCGCGTCGCCGAGGAGACCCGGCGCCGGATGGCAGCCGACGCGGAGGCCGCGCGCGCCGAGACCGAGGCCACCCTGCTGCGCGCCCGCAAGGAGGCCGAGCGGCTGCTGACCGCCGCCTCCGCGCAGGCCCAGGAGGCCAGCGAGCACGCCGAACGGCTGCGCTCCACCACCTCCGCCGAGGCGGAGCAGACCCGCCAGCAGACCCTCGACCTGGGCCGGGTCGCCGAATCCCGCGTGCAGGAGGCCGACGCGGCCCTGCGCGAGGCCCGCGCCGCGGCCGAGAAGCTGCTCGCCGAGGCCAAGGAGAGCGCCGCCCGCCAGCTCGCGTCGGCGGAGTCCGTCAACGAGCAGCGCACCCGTACCGCCAAGGAGCAGGTGGCCCGGCTGGTCGGCGAGGCCACCAAGGAGGCCGAGGCCCTCAAGTCGGAGGCCGAGCAGGCCCTGGCGGACGCCCGCGGGGAGGCCGAGCGGCTGCGCACCGAGGCCGGCGAGCAGGCCCGTACGGCGGCGGCCGAGGACACCGCGGCGCAGCTGGCGAAGGCCGCCCGCACCGCGGAGGACGTACTGAACAAGGCTTCGGAGGACGCCCGGGCCACCACCCGCGCCGCCTCCGAGGAGGCCGAGCGGATCCGCCGCGAGGCGGAGGCCGAGGCCGAGCGGCTGCGCGCCCAGGCCGCGGCCACGGCCGATGAGCTCAAGGGCGCCGCGAAGGACGACACCGAGGAGTACCGGGCCCGTACGGTCGAACTCCAGGAGGAGGCCCGCAGGCTGCGCGGCGAGGCCGAGCAGCTGCGCGCCGAGGCCGTCGCCGAGGGCGAGCGGATCCGCGGCGAGGCCCGCCGCGAAGCGGTCCAGCAGATCGAGGAGGCGGCCCGGACCGCCGAGGAACTGCTCGGCAAGGCCAAGGCGGACGCGGACGAGCTGCGCGGCGGGGCGACCGCCGAGAGCGAGCGGGTCCGCGCCGAGGCCGTCGAGCGGGCCGGCACCCTGCGCAAGCAGGCCGAGGAGACCCTGGAGCGGACCCGCGCCGAGGCCGAGCGGCTGCGCGCCGAGGCCGAGGAGCAGGCCGAGGCCGTACGGGCCGAGGCGGACGCGGCGGCCCTCGCCCGGCGCGAGGAGACCGAGCAGGCGGTGGCCGCGCGGCGCGCGGAGGCCGACGAGGAGCTCGTACGGCTGCACACGGACGCCGAGAGCCGGCTGACGACGGCCGAGCAGACGCTGCGCGACGCCCGCGCGGCCGCGGAGAACATCCGCAAGGAGACCACCGAGGAGACCGACCGGCTGCGCGCCGAGTCGGCGGAGCGGATCCGCACCCTCCAGACGCAGTCGGAGGCGGAGGCCGACCAGCTGCGCACCGACGCGGCGCAGGACGCCGGCCGGGTCCGCGCGGAGGCCGAGCAGGTCGCCGTACGGATGCGCGGCGAGGCCGAAGCCGAGGCGGAGCGGGTGCGCTCCGAGGCGCAGGAGACCGCGGACCGGCTGCGCGCCGAGGCGAAGGCGGCGGCCGAGCGGGTCGCCGCGGAGGCCGCGGAGGCCCTGGCCGCCGCGCAGGAGGAGGCCGCCCGGCGCCGCCGGGAGTCCGAGGAGACCCTGGCGTCGGCCCGGACGGACGCGGAGCAGGAGCGGGCGCAGGCCCGCGAGCAGAGCGAGGAGCTGCTGGCCGCGGCCCGCCGCCGCTCGGAGGAGGCGCAGGCCGAGGCGGCCCGCCTGACCGAGGAGGCCGAACGGCGCGCCTCGGAGCTGGTGTCGGCGGCCGAGGCCACCGCCCAGCAGGTACGGGACTCCGTCGCCGGTCTGCACGAGCAGGCCGAGGAGGAGGTCGCCGGACTGCGCAGCGCGGCCGAGCACGCGGCGCAGCGCACGAAGACGGAAGCCGAGGAGGAGGCCGAGCGGGTCCGCGGCGACGCGTACGCGGAACGGGAGCGTGCCACCGAGGACGCCAACCGGATCCGCAGCGAGGCGCGTACGGAGACGGACGCGGCGAAGGCGCTGGCCGAGCGGACCGTCGGCGACGCGATCGCCGAGGCGGAGCAGCTGCGCAGCGACACCGCCGAGTACGCGCAGCGGGTGCGTACGGAGGCCACGGACGCGCTGGCCGCGTCCGAGCGGGACGCGGCCCGCACCCGGGCGGACGCCCGCGACGACGCGAACCGGATCCGCGGCGAGGCGGCGGAGGCCCTGGAGGCGTCGCGCGCCGAGGGCGTCCGGATCACCGGCGAGGCGACGGCGGAGGCCGAGCGGCTCGCCGCCGCGGCGGAGGAGGCCGCGGAGGCCACCCGTGCCGAGGCCGCCGGCACCTTGGACGAGGCGCGTGCCGAGGGCAACCGGCTGCGCACCGAGGCCGCGGAGCAGGCCGACCGGCTCGTCACCGAGGCCGCGTCGGAGGCCGAGCGCCTCACCGCGGAGACCTCGGCCGCGAACGCCGCCACCATCGCCGAGGCCGAGGCGGCCGCGGAGGCGCTGCGCGTGAAGGCGGAGCGGCTGACGGCGCAGGCGGCCGAGACCCTGGTCGCGGCCGAGCGGGACGCGACGCGCGTGCTGGTCGATGCCCGTACCGAGGGCGACCGGCTGGTCGACGAGACGCGCGCGGCCAATGAGCTCACGGTCGGCGAGGCCGCGGCGGAGGCCGAGCGGCTGCGTGCGGAGGCCGCACAGGCACTGGAGGACGCCCGGGCGGAGGGCGGCCGGATCATCGGCGAGGCCACCGCGGAGGCGGACCGGGTCACGGCCGCGGCGAACGAGACCCTGGAGAGCGCCGAGCAGGAGTCCGCGAGGACCCTCGACGAGGCCCGCGAGGAGGCCAACAAGCGCCGCAGCGAGGCGGCGGAGCAGGTCGACCGGCTCATCACCGAGGCCGCGGCGGAAGCCGACAAGCTCATCGCCGACGCCACCGCGGAAGCGGACCGGCTCACCGCCGAGACCCGCAAGGCGAACGAGCGGACGGTCGGCGAGGCCGCGAACGAGGCCGAGCGGCTGCGCGCGGAGGCGTCGGAGGCGCTGTCCTCGGCGCAGGAGCACGCGACCCGTACCCGGTCGGAGGCCGAGCGGGTCAAGGCGGAGGCGGCGACCGACGCGGAGCGCGTGCGCGCGGAGGCCCGTACGGAGTCCGAGCGGCTGCTGGACGAGGCCCGCGAGGAGGCCAACAAGCGCCGCAGCGAGGCGGCGGAGCAGGTCGACCGGCTCATCACCGAGTCGGCGGCGGAGGCCGACAAGCTCACCTCCGACGCGCAGAAGCAGGCCCTCGCCGCCACCACGGCGGCCGAGGAGCAGGCCGACGCGATGGTCGACGCGGCGCGCAAGGAGGCCGCGCGGATCACTTCGGAGGCGACCGTCGAGGGCAACTCCATGGTGGAGAAGGCCCGTACGGACGCGGACGAGCTGCTGGTCGGCGCGCGGACGGACGCCGCTGCCATAAGGGAGCGGGCGGAGGAGCTGCGCGGCCGCGTCGAGGGCGAGGTCGAGGAGCTGCACGAGCGGGCCCGCCGGGAGTCGGCCGAGCAGATGAAGTCGGCCGGCGAGCGCGTGGACAAGCTGGTGCGCGCGGCGACGGAGCAGAGCGTGGAGGCCGAGGCGAAGGCCAAGGCGCTGGTGTCGGACGCGAGCAGCGAGGCGAGCAAGGTCCGCATCGCGGCGGTGCGCAAGGCGGAGGCGCTGCTCAAGGAGGCCGAGCAGAAGAAGGCCGAGCTGGCCCGGGAGGCCGAGAACGCCCTCGCGCAGGCCAAGGCGGAGGCCGAACGGCTCGTCGACGAGGGCCGCCGTGAGCTGGAGGTCCTGGTGCGCAGGCGCGAGGACATTCAGGCGGAGATCTCCCGTGTCCAGGACGTTCTTGAGGCGTTGGAATCATTCGAGGCGCCTTCGGGTGGCGGAAAGCCTGCGGTCGGCGGTCAGGGCGCGGGGGGCGTGAAGGCCGGCGCGGCAGCGGGTTCCACTCGTTCGGGTGGCAAGACGTCAGAGGGGTAGTCAGTGCGCACGGATGTGTGCCTCTGATGGAGGTTCAGGCGAACGAGTGACAAGCATTCTGTCGCCTTGCCACTCAAAAGGGGTGTCATTGTCCAGATCAAACGTGGATTGACTCGATGACACGCCGCTCGGGCGCCTAGGATTCCCCTTAACACCTCACGTAGCACCTCATCGGTCTCATTCGACAGGAACCCCATGAGCGACACTTCCTCCCCCTTCGGCTTCGAGCTCGTGCGGCGTGGTTACGACCGTGGTCAGGTGGACGACCGCATTACCAAGCTGGTCTCCGACCGCGACAGCGCCCTTGGACGTATCAACTCTCTGGAAAAGCGGATCGAGGAGTTGCACCTCGAGACGCAGAACGCCCAGGCCCAGGTGAACGACGCCGAGCCGTCGTACGCCGGTCTCGGCGCCCGGGTCGAGAAGATCCTGCGGCTGGCCGAGGAGGAGGCGAAGGACCTGCGCGAGGAGGCCCGTCGCGCGGCCGAGCAGCACCGTGAGCTCGCCGAGTCGGCTGCCCAGCAGGTGCGCAACGACGCCGAGTCGTTCGCCGCCGACCGGAAGTCGAAGGCGGAGGACGAGGGCGTCCGTATCGTCGAGAAGGCCAAGGGCGACGCGTCGACCCTGCGCGCCGAGGCCCAGAAGGACGCGGCCTCCAAGCGCGAGGAGGCCGACGCCCTGTTCGAGGAGACCCGCGCCAAGGCCGCCCAGGCCGCCGCGGACTTCGAGACCAACCTGGCCAAGCGCCGCGAGCAGTCGGAGCGCGACCTGGCCTCGCGCCAGGCCAAGGCCGAGAAGCGCCTCGCGGAGATCGAGCACCGCGCGGAGCAGCTGCGCCTGGAGGCCGAGAAGCTGCGTACGGACGCGGAGCGCCGGGCCCGCCAGACCGTGGAGACCGCGCAGCGCCAGGCCGAGGACATCGTGGCCGACGCCAACGCCAAGGCGGACCGTATCCGCAGCGAGTCCGAGCGCGAGCTGGCGGCGCTCACCAACCGCCGCGACTCGATCAACGCGCAGCTGACCAACGTCCGCGAGATGCTGGCGACGCTGACCGGTGCGGCCGTCGCGGCGGCCGGTTCCCCGATCGACGACGAGCCGGTCACCCGTGGTGTCCCGGCGCAGCAGAGCCGCTAGTGGTCGGCAGTACGCAGCTGTCTACTCGCTGGTAGCGAAACGGGCAGATCCGGGGCCGTATGTCACCTGTTTGAGGTGGCGTACGGCCCTTGGGCGTTCTAGCGTGGCCGCATGATCGAGCTTGAGGGCCTTACGAAACGATTCGGCGCCAAGACCGCCGTGGACAACCTCAGCTTCCAGGTCAGACCGGGGGTGGTGACGGGCTTCCTCGGCCCCAACGGGGCGGGCAAGTCCACGACCATGCGCATGATGCTCGACCTCGACAACCCGACCAGCGGTACGGTCCGGATCGACGGGAAGCACTACCGGGACCTGCCGGAGCCACTGAAGTACATCGGGGCGCTGCTGGACGCGAAGGCCATGAACGGTGGCCGGAGTGCATACAACAACCTTCTCTGCCTTGCCCAGTCGAACCGGATCCCCGAGAGCCGGGTCGCCGAGGTGTTGGACCTGGTGGGGCTGACGCCCGTCGCCAAGAAGAAGTCGAAAGGTTTTTCGCTCGGCATGGGGCAGCGGCTGGGAATCGCCTCCGCGCTGCTCGGTGATCCGGAAATCCTGATGTTCGACGAACCCGTCAATGGTCTGGACCCGGAGGGAATTCTCTGGATCCGCAATTTGATGAAGGCGCTGGCGGCGGAGGGAAGAACGATCTTCGTCTCCTCCCACCTGATGAGTGAAATGGCGCTGACGGCAGACCATTTGGTCGTCATCGGACAGGGAAGGCTGCTGGCAGACCTGTCGATGGCCGATTTCATCCAGCAGAACTCGCGCAGTTACGTGCGGGTGCGCTCGCCGCAGCAGGAGCGGCTCAAGGACGTCCTGCACGAGGCCGGGATCGACGCCATCAGCGTTCCGGCCACCGGCACGCTGGAGATCGACGGCGTGGGCCCGGAGCAGCTCGGCGAGCTGGCCGCCCAGCACCAGATCGTGCTGCACGAACTCAGCCCGCAACGGGCTTCACTGGAGGAAGCGTTCATGCGGATGACGGCGGACTCCGTCGAGTACCACGCCCACGCACCGGGCGCCCCCGGCGGCTTCCCCCCGGGCGCGGCCACCGACAACCCGTCCCGGCCGGCCGACGTCCCCGCGTGGGGCGCCGGCTTCGAGACGACGCGCAAGGGCGGCGAGTGACCATGTCCTCCTTCCCCGCCGTCCTCAAGTCCGAGTGGACCAAGATCCGTACGGTCGCCTCCACCACCTGGACCCTGGTCTCCGCCCTGGTGGTCACGGTCGGCATCAGCGCCGCGCTGTGCGCCTTCTTCAACGCGTCCTTCAAGGACATGCCCGCGGAACAGCAGGCCACCTTCGACCCGACCCTGGCGAGCTTCGCCGGCATGAGCCTCGGCCAGCTGGCGATGATCGTCTTCGGTGTCCTGGTGGTCGGCACCGAGTACAGCTCGGGCATGATCCGCACCTCGCTGGCCGCCGTGCCGAACCGCGCGAGCTTCCTCTTCGGCAAGCTCCTCGTCGCCACCGGGCTGGCGCTGGTCGTGGGGCTCGCGACCAGCTTCCTGTCCTTCTTCCTCGGGCAGGCCATCCTGGGCGACCGCTCCATCGGCATCGACGAGGACAACGTGCTGCGCGCGGTGATCGGCGCCGGCCTCTACATGGCCACGATCGCGCTGTTCTCCATGGGCGTGGCCACGATCCTGCGCAGCTCGATCCTGGCGCTCGGCATCCTGATGCCGTTCTTCTTCCTGGTCTCGAACATCCTCGGGGCCGTCTCCGCCACCCGCAAGGTGGCCCAGTACTTCCCGGACCAGGCCGGCTCCAAGATCATGCAGGTGATCCCCGGCGCCATGGACAGCGGCACCTCGCCGTACGGTCCCTGGGGCGGCTTCGGGATCATGGTCCTGTGGACGCTGGCCGCCGTGCTGGGCGGCTACCTCGTCCTGAAGAAGCGGGACGCCTGAGGTACTACGGGTGATCCCCGGGTCGGTCTCAGGGGTACCTCAGGGATCCGGCCCGGGACGGAACCGTAGGAACCTCGTTATCCTCTTAACCCTTACGCGGGCGAAAGTCGTCCCGGCCTGGTAAGGGGCAGCAAAGATGATCGAGGCAGTCGGCCTGACCAAGCGCTTCGGCGCCAAGACCGCCGTCGACCAGCTGTCCTTCCAGGTCAGGCCGGGTCACGTGACCGGCTTCCTGGGGCCCAACGGCTCCGGGAAGTCCACCACCATGCGCATGATCGTCGGCCTCGACCGGCCCACATCGGGCCGGGTCACGATCAACGGCCTCCCCTTCCGGGAGCTGCCGAACGCCCAGCGGCTCGTCGGGGCCCTGCTCGACGCCAAGGCCGTGCACGGCGGCCGCCGGGCCCGCACGCACCTGCTCTCCATCGCCCAGCTCTCCGGGATCCCCGAGAAGCGGGTGGACGAGGTACTGGCCGTGGTCGGCCTCCAGGACGTCGCCCGGCAGCGCACGAAGGGCTTCTCGCTCGGCATGGGCCAGCGGCTCGGCATCGCCACCGCCCTGCTCGGCGACCCCCAGGTGCTGCTGTTCGACGAGCCGGTCAACGGGCTGGACCCCGAGGGCATCCTCTGGGTCCGCAATCTGATGCGCCGGCTGGCCGCCGAGGGCCGCACCGTCCTGGTCTCCTCGCACCTGATGAGCGAGATGGCGCTGACCGCCGACCACCTGATCGTGATCGGCCGCGGCCGGCTCCTGGCCGACATGGGCACCCAGGAGTTCATCACGCACAATTCGGCCGGATTCGCTCGGGTGCGCGCGGCCGACACCGATCCCGATGGCCGGGACGCGCTGGGTACCACGCTCACCAAGGCGGGCGGGCGGGTCCTCCAGGAGCCCGACGGAGCACTGCGCGTGACCGGGCTGGAGCTCCCCCGCATCTCGGACCTGGCGCACGAGGCCGGCGTACGGCTGTGGGAGCTGTCACCGCACCGGGCCTCGCTGGAGGAGGCGTACATGCGGATGACCCAGTCCTCCGTCGAGTACACCTCCACCGACGACCCGCGGGCCGAGCTGTGGGAGCCCGAACCGCACACCGTCCCGGCCTGGGAGGACGAGCCCGCGGCCCCCGAGGTCCCGCAGACGGGCTTCTACGCGCCGCCGCCGCCCGAAGCGGGCGGCCGGCCCTTCCTGATGCCCAGCGACCCCGGCGAGCTCGCGAGCGCCGCCAAGAACAACCCCGAGGAAACCCGATGACTCCGACGAGGACGACGCCGGAGGCGGCAGCGGAGCAGCCGGAGGGCTACACCTCTCCCCTGCCCACGCCGCGGCCGCACCTGGGGCACGCCCTGGCCTCGGAGTGGACCAAGATGGTCTCGGTCCGCTCGACCCTGTTCACCCTCGGCGCGCTCGTGCTGACCGTCATCGGCTTCGGGCTGCTCTTCGTCTCGCAGAGCAGGGACGAGTCGTTCGTCGACATCTCCTTCACCACGCCCGCGCTCTTCGGCCTGCTGATCGGTCAGCTCGCGGTGATGGTCCTCGGCATCCTGACCATCACATCGGAGCACGCGACCGGGCTGGTGCGGACCACCTTCACCGCCGCCCCCGACCGGTACCGGGTGCTCACCGCCAAGTACCTCGTCTTCAGCGTCACGGCCCTGCTCTCCACCACCATGGCGGTGTTCGTGGTCGGGGTGGCCGCGGCGATCGTGCGCGGCGGCACCGGCGCCGGGCGGCACGCGGCGCACGAGTGGCTGGGCGCGCTGCTCGGCTGCTTCTACGTCACCCTGCTCGGCGTGCTCGCGCTCGCGATCGGGGCACTGCTGCGGCATTCGGCCGGGGCGATCGCCGTGATGCTGGGCGTGGTCACGCTGCCGCCGGTGATAGGCGCGATGCTCAGCGTCTGGGAGACGGCCGCGCCCCTCGGGCGGGTGGTCATCCAGCACAACGCGCCGGTGGCGCTCATGCAGCTGTTCGGCCTGCCGGGCGGCAGCGACATGGGCGCGCAGCCCAGCGGCACGTCCCACATGGCGCTCATCCTGTTCGTCACGGGCGCCGCGGTGGCCGCCTCGTACGTGACGGTCGGCCGCCGGGACGTGTAGGCGCGGCTAGTACTTGGGAGCGTTGCGGGACCGCTGCACCTTCGAGGTGCGGCGGTCCTTCGCGTTCCAGCACGCCTTGTGCCAGTGGCGCCGGTCGTCCACGCCGCCGTACTCCGGCCAGGCCACCAGGTGCGGGGTGCCGGAGGGGATCTCCTGATCGCAGCCGGGGCAGCGGTAGCGCTTGCCGGCCGCGCTCGCACCCGCGACGTGCCGGACCTTCCACTCCTCGCCCTGGTACTCCTCCGTGCGCTCCAGCCCGTAGCGGTCGAGGCCGGTGCCGGGACGTTCTTCCGGAGTCTCGCCGCCCCTGGGGCGGTTGTGGCGCGGTGACACGTATACCTCACGGATGGGCGGACGGCAGTGACTTTCTCCCAGACTACGCGCAGCGAGACCGGGTACCCGCAGGGTGGTTGGGGAAGGGCGGCTCCGCGAAGAGGAATGGCCCGACAATCCCAATAACTTTCCTGTCAGCCCGTGCCTTTGGCACGTGTCAGACGTTGTTGCCATAGGAAGAACCGGTCCACCTGGGGGAGGCCGCGTCAGCCGCGAGGAGGCTAAAGGCGATGCGCGTAGGAGCGTTTGTACTGGCGGCCCAGTTCCCGGGTCAGGGACAGGGAGAGGCACTGCACCGGGCGGTGCGGACCGCCGAGGTGGCCGAGGAGGCCGGGCTCGACTCGGTCTGGCTCGCCGAGCACCACTTCGTCCCGTACGGGGTGTGCCCCTCGGCGGTGACCCTGGCGGCCCTGCTGCTGGGCCGGACCCGGCGGCTGCGGGTGGGCACGGCGGTCAGCGTGCTGCCGAGCACGCACCCGGTGGCCCTCGGCGAGCAGGCGGCGCTGCTGCACCTGACCTCGGGCGGCCGGTTCACCCTCGGGGTGGGACGCGGCGGGCCGTGGGTGGACCTGGAGGTCTTCGGGGGCGGCCTGGACTCGTACGAGAACGGCTTCCCGGAGGCCCTGGACCTGCTGCGGCGCTGGCTGACGGAGGCCCGGGTGGGAGCCGCCGGCGAGCGGTACGGCTTCCGCGAGGTGGCCGTCGTACCGCGGCCGTCGGAGGCTCTGGACGGGGACGGGACGGGCCCGGAGGTCATCGTGGCCTGCACCTCCCCGGGGTCGGTACGGATGGCCGCGCGGCGGGGACTGCCCATGCTGCTCGGCATGCACTGCGGGGACGAGGACAAGGCCGCGATGGTCGCGCTGTGGCGCTCGACGGCGCTGGCCGCGGGCCACTCCCGGGAGTACGTGGCCGGCGCCGGCCACGTATCCGCGGGGGTGTGCCAGCTGGCGGACCGCACGGCGGACGCCCGCGAGACGCTGCTGAAGGCGATGCCGGGGTGGCTCAAGCAGGGCCTGGACGCCCACGTCACCGTGGACGGCCGCGTACGCGCGATGCGCGACCCCGTCGCCTACACGGAACTCCTCTGCGACCTGCACCCGGTGGGCACCCCGCGACTGGCGGCGGACCGGCTGGCGGCCACCTCCGAACGCACGGGCATCACGCGCTTCGCCCTCCTGACGGAGGGCTCCGGCGATCTCGCCGCGACGGAGGAGAACGTACGGCGCCTCGGCGCCGAAGTCCTGCCCCGCCTCGGCTGAGACCGACCGGCCGTACTAGCAGTCCCGCAGTTCCGGCGACTGGTTGAGCAGCTGGCCGCGGATCGAAGTGAACTTGGCGAGCCGGTCGTCGACCGAGGGATCCAGCGGGAACACCGCCACCCGGTGACAGTTCTGGAATGCCAGGCGCACTCCGAAGTGCCGCTGCAGCGCACCGCGTATCGCGTCACTCGCGAGCGCGCGCAGCAGCTGCCCGCGCGCCTGCTCGTCGGGCGGCGGCGTCTGGTTGTCGGCGAACTGTCCGCCGTCCACCTTCAGCTGGGCCACCAGCGAGCTGATCATCTCCCATGCGAAGGGCAGGGAGGTCCGGACGCAGTCGACGAAAGCGGCTTCGTCGACCTCGCCTCGCTCGGCCTGTTCGAGTAGGGCCGGTGAGACGTCGAGCGACATGGGTTCTCCTCTCGCGACCCCGTCCGATCGGGTGGACGGAGTCTTACGGGCAGGGAAGGAGGCCGCGACGCAGAGTGCACGCTTGGCAACCTCCCGCTCACCACGGTAGGCGCCCCATGGGTGGCGCACCAGGAGAATGCGCATACAACGCGCCATCGGCGAACGGGGCTTTCAGGGGCGAATCGCGTGGAGGCCTTCTCGTCGAGTAGCGTTGCCGACCATGCGTCTCGTCATTGCCCGCTGCTCCGTCGACTACGCGGGCCGGCTCACCGCCCATCTGCCCTCGGCACCCCGTCTGATCCTCGTGAAGGCCGACGGCAGTGTCTCGATCCACGCGGACGACCGGGCGTACAAACCGCTCAACTGGATGTCGCCTCCGTGCACCCTCAAGGAGGGGAGCGGGGACGAGGCCGGTGTGTGGACGGTCGTCAACAAGGCGGGCGAGAAGCTCATCATCACGATGGAAGAAGTCCTGCACGACTCCTCCCACGAGCTCGGCATCGACCCCGGGCTCATCAAGGACGGCGTGGAGGCGCACCTCCAGGAGCTCCTCGCCGACCGCATCGAAACGCTGGGCGAGGGCTACACGCTGATCCGGCGCGAGTACATGACGGCGATCGGCCCGGTGGACATCCTGTGCCGGGACGCCTCCGGCGCGACGGTGGCGGTGGAGATCAAGCGGCGCGGCGAGATCGACGGCGTCGAGCAGCTGACCCGCTACCTGGAGCTGCTGAACCGGGATCCGCACCTGGCGCCGGTGCGCGGCGTCTTCGCGGCCCAGGAGATCAAGCCGCAGGCGAAGGTCCTGGCGACGGACCGGGGGATGGACTGCGTGGTCCTGGACTACAACGCGATGCGCGGCATCGAGGACGACAAGCTCCGCCTGTTCTGACCTATACGGGCGCTCCGCGCCCGTGCCCTCAAACGCCGGCGAGGCTGGATATATCCAGCCTCGCCGGCGTTTGAGGCGCGGGGGTCTGGGGGCGGAGCCCCCCACGCGGCGGAGCCGCATATCGGTACTGCCGGGAAGGGGCGGGGTGGGGAAAGCCCCGCAGGGCCCCACCCCCGGTACCCCCTAGCTGGCCGTCGGAGACTGCGGTATCGCAGTCTCGGTGGGCGGAGTCGTAGGGGTCGGCGGAACGGTCGGGGTCGGCGTAGGCGTCGGCGTCCCCGGGTCCGGCGGCGTGGGCGTCGGCGTCGCCGACGACGGCCGGGTCGGGGGCGGCGTCGGGGACGGCTTGCGCGACGGAGTGGTGCGCGGCGGCGCCGTCGTACCGGGGCCGGCGGTCGTGCCCGGCTCCGCGGCCTCCGGGTCCGACGGCGCGGCCGGATCCGCCGGCGCCGACGACGCAGGATCGTTCCCGCTCGTACCCGGCACCACCGGCGGAGCCGCCCCCGTCGGGGTCGAGGACACCGCCGGGCCCCGCGTCGGCGCCGGGGTGTCCGAGGAGCTCATGGCCAGGCTCACGACCGTACCCAGTGCCACCACCGTCAGCGCGCCCGCACCGGCCAGCAGGATCCGGCGCCGCCGGACGGAATCCGCGGCCGGTCCGGCGTACGGCAGGGGGGCCGGGACGGGATCCGCGGCCGGCTTCGGGGTGAGCGGGAAGGCGTCCTCGAACACCTCCGACAGCGTCGAGGGAGCCTCCGGACGCCGGATCACCGGCACGACGGGGTGTGCCGGGGTCACAGGAGCCACCGGGGTCACGGGAGCCACCCGCTTCACCGCCGCCGGGGTCACGGGAGCCACCCGCTTCACCGCCGCCGGGGGCTCGGGGGCCACCACGCCGGTCACTCCGGGCACAGCGGGCACGCCGCCGGGTACCGCCCCCGGAGTCACCGGAAGCGCCGCCGTCACCGCCTCCGGACCCGCCGGCAGGGCAGGCGCGCCGACAGCAGGCGGGGGCGGGGCAGGCAGAGCAGGCACGGCAGCGGCGGCGGCGGCCGCGGCAGCCGGGGCCTCCAGCCGCAGCGGCGGCGACGCCGCCACCCCCGCCGCCTCGCGGTCCACGACCAGCGCCAGCGCCCGCCGGCCCGCCACCGTGCCCCGCTTGTCGGCGAGGGCCCCCTTCAGCCCGATCGAGGTCTCCAGCTCGGCCCGCGCCCGGTCCACGCGCCCCTCGCACAGGGCGAGCACGCCGAGTTCGTGGTGGAAGTACGCCTGCTCGGCGACCTCCCCCGCCTTGCGCGCGGCCTCGGCGCCCGAGCGCAGCACCCGCTCCCACGCCTCCCAGTTCAGCGAGGCGGCGAACGCCGGAGCCGCCGTCCGCGCCAGCAGCACCGCCGCCACCACGTCCGCACCGGCCAGCGCGGCCAGCACCGCGTCCGCCTCCGCCGCGACCCGGTCCGGGGTCACCGAGGTGTGCCCGGTCCACCAGGCGTAGTGCCGGGCGGCCGTACGGGCCCCCTCCGCCGCGGTCTCCCCGTACCCGACCTCCTCCAGCTGTCGCGCGACCCCCGCGGCGAGCCGGTAGCGGGTCCCGACCGGGGTCAACAGCCCGCAGACCAGCAGTTCCGTCACAGCCGAGTCCGCGTGGGTGTCCCCCACCAGCGCCGGCAGGTGCGCGTGGTGCGGCATCTCCCCGCCCAGCGCGCAGGCGATCCGCAGGGCCGCGCGCGCCGACTCGCTGACCCGGGAGGCCAGCAGCTCCGCGGGGGCCGCGCCCTCGGCGAGCGTCGGCAGCGGCACCTCCACGGCGTCGCGCGGGCGCTCCTCGAAGACGCCGGGCTCCTCATCGTCGTCGTCCGCGTCGGTGTGGTTGAGCTCGTCGCGCTGCCGCAGCAGCGCGGCGGCCTGTACGAAGCGCAGCGGCAGCCCTTCGGAGGCGAACCGCAGGTCTCCCGCCCAGGCGGTCTCCAGGTCCGTCAGGGGCCGTCCGATGCCCGCTTCGAGGAGCTCCAGGCAGTCGGCCTTGCCGAGTCCGCCGAGGAAGACCTCCTCCAGGTGCGAGTCGTCGGAAGGGGCCCGCGTCTCGGGGGTCGCGGCGAGCAGGTAGGCGCACTCGGGGGTGGCCCGCAGCAGTTCGTCGAGGGCGGGCCCGCCCATCTCCAGGTCGTCGAGGAGGACGACGGCGCCGATGTCCCGCACCCGGGAGAGCAGTTCGATGCGGTCGGGCCGCTGGTCCGAGGCCTCGTACACGGTGGCGTACAGGGCGTGCAGCAGCTCGCCGGGCTGCTGGTGGCCGTGGCCGGAGAGCCGTACGACCCCGTCGGGGGCGAGGCCGGCGCACTGGGCGGCGACCGCGTCGAGGAGAGCGGTACGGCCCGATCCGGCGGGCCCGGTCAGCCGGACGGACCGGCCTCGGGCCAGCAGCCGTACGAGCCGCTCCCGCTCCTCCTCGCGCGCTCTCAGGGGCGGGGCGGACGCGGGGGCTCCCGGCAGTACGGGCGGGCGCGCGGCGGCGTCCCGGGCGCTGCGGGCGGCCGCGTCGCGCTTGGCGGGGCGGCCGGGGGCGGTGCCGGGCCGGACCGGCTCTATCTCGCTGCCGTCGACGGGGTTGACGGTGAGGGTGTAGTCGCCCGCGGTCAGCCTGACGATCCGTGCGGGTGCCACGGCAGGGTTCCCGGCGGCCCCGGACTGTTCCTCCGGGTGGGTCTGCCCCTGTGTTCGGTCCATGACCAAGTCCCCCGATCGCGGGCCGTGCGCCTCGCCGTCGTACCGCCCGGCCTTCGCACGCCGCTATCGCTACTGGTCCGGTTTTCCGCCCGAACCCTAGACCGTGGCCGGGCGCGCCGGAACCGCAGGGTGGCCATCACCACCGGACCGTTACGTTTCCGCAGGAAAACGGAACGCTACGTTCACACCCGGGGCAGGGACTCCGCCTCCAGGCCGCCCTCGATCGCGAGGATCCGGTGCAGCCGGGTGGCGACGAGCAGCCGCTGCATCTGCGGGGGCACCCCGCGCAGGACGAGCCGCCGTCCGGTCCGGCCGGCCCTCCGGTGCGCGCCCATGATCACGCCGAGGCCGGTCGCGTCCCAGGAGTCGAGCCCGGTGAGGTCGAGCACGAGGTCGCCGTGGCCGTCGTCGAGGGCGGTGTGGAGGGCCGTACGGGCGTCCGCCGCGCTGCGCACGTCGAGGCGGCCCCCGACAGCGAGTTCGGCGTGGTCGCCCCTGATGTGCATGTGTACTCCCGGCAGTACTGCGTACGTATGGTCCGACTGGTCCGTGGTCGGCAACTCTCACTGCAACTGACTGCCGCGCGGGCAGGGAAGTTGCCGACCGTGAGCGAACCGATACCTAATTCACCCCGTGGGGTGATGGCATTCGAACGGTGGTGCTCAGTGGTCCGGCCCGGTGCGGCCTCAGTGCTTGTAGAAGCCCTGTCCGCTCTTGCGGCCGATGTCGCCCGCGTCGACCATCCGGCGCATGAGCTCCGGCGGCGCGAACTTCTCGTCCTGGGATTCGGTGTAGATGTTGCTGGTGGCGTGCAGCAGGATGTCGACGCCCGTGAGGTCCGCCGTGGCCAGCGGGCCCATCGCGTGCCCGAAGCCCAGCTTGCACGCGATGTCGATGTCCTCGGCGGAGGCCACGCCCGATTCGTAGAGCTTTGCGGCCTCGACGACGAGGGCGGAGATCAGACGGGTCGTCACGAAGCCGGCGACGTCGCGGTTGACGACGATGCAGGTCTTGCCGACGGACTCGGCGAACGCGCGGGTGGTGGCGAGGGTTTCGTCGCTCGTCTTGTAGCCGCGCACGAGCTCGCAGAGCTGCATCATCGGGACGGGCGAGAAGAAGTGCGCGCCGACGACCCGCTCCGGGCGCTCCGTCGCGGCCGCGATCTTGGTGATCGGGATGGCGGAGGTGTTGGAGGCGAGGATCGCGTCCTCACGGACGATCTTGTCGAGGGCGCGGAAGATCTCGTGCTTGATCTCGATCTTCTCGAAGACGGCCTCGACCACGATGTCCACGTCGGCGACGGCGTCGAGGTCGGTGGTCGTCGTGATGCGGGCGAGCGCGGCCTCGGCGTCCTCGGCCGTCATCTTGCCCTTGGAGACGAACTTGTCGTACGAGGCCTTGATCCCGTCCGTGCCACGGGTCAGCGCGGCATCGGTGACGTCCCTCAGTACGACGTCCCAGCCCGCCTGAGCGGAGACCTGAGCGATTCCGGACCCCATCAGTCCGGCACCGATGACGGCGAGCTTCCCAGCCACTTCACACCCCACGTTCTTCACACTTCAAACGGCCAGTCCCGATTCGGCCCGGTCATGCGGCCTCTCCGGCGGAGACTAGCGCCCGAGGGGTGCGGTGTGACCGCGAAGTAACACGCGTCACGTCTCAGATGACGGACATCACACCGGGACGGCCCACCGGTCCCCGAGGGCCTCGCAGTTGGGCGCGCACTACCCTGGCGGCATGGTGAACCTCACGCGCATCTACACCCGGACCGGCGACCAGGGCACGACCGCCCTCGGCGACATGAGCCGCACGGCCAAGACCGACCTGCGGATCTCCGCGTACGCCGACGCCAACGAGGCCAACGCGGCCATCGGGACGGCGATCGCGCTCGGCGGGCTGCCGTCGGAGGTCGTGAAGGTCCTGGTCCGGGTGCAGAACGACCTGTTCGACGTGGGCGCGGACCTGTGCACCCCGGTGGTCGAGGACCCCCAGTACCCGCCGCTGCGCGTGGAGCAGTTCTACGTGGACAAGCTGGAGGCGGACTGCGACGCCTTCAACGAGGAGCTGGAGAAGCTGCGCAGCTTCATCCTCCCCGGCGGCACCCCCGGCGCGGCCCTCCTCCACCAGGCCTGCACCGTGGTGCGGCGTGCCGAGCGCTCCACGTGGGCGGCGCTGGAGGTGCACGGCGAGGTGATGAACCCGCTGACGGCGACCTACCTGAACCGCCTCTCCGACCTCCTGTTCATCTTGGCGCGTACGGCCAACAAGGAGGTCGGGGACGTGCTGTGGGTGCCGGGCGGCGAGCGCTAGCGCTCCGTCTTCGCGAGCGCGGGCGGCTCTTCGGCGCCCGCCGGGGCCTTCTTCGGCCAGATCGTGTAGGTCGCGGCGATCAGGGCGTGGATGCCGACCGCCCGCAGGGCGCCGAGCTGCCACGCCTCGAGCGAGCTGACGTCGCCCGCGTCGCCGACGTACCAGATCGCCGTCTGGAGCAGGCCGAGGGCGACGGCCGCGGCGACGACGGTACGGATCCACAGCTTCCACTCGTGGACGGCCCGCGCCTTCCCGTAGCCGGGGCCGGCCGGCTTGGGCCCCCCGGCCAGCCGGTGCGCGACGTGGCCGTCGAGCCACTTGATCGTGTAGTGCCCGTAGGCGACGGTGTAGCCGATGTACAGGGCGGCGAGACCGTGCTTCCAGTCCGGCGCGGCGCCGTTCTTGAGGTCGAGCGTGGTGACCACCAGCAGGACGAGCTCCATCAGGGGCTCGCACAGCAGGACCGCCGCGCCCAGCCGGGGCTTCTTCGCGAGGTAGCGCAGGGCCAGGCCGAGGGCCAGAAGCACCCAGAAGCCGACCTCACAGGCGATGATCAGCGCGACGATCACGGGACTCTCCGTTCCGCTCAGGGGGGCGACGTACTCCCGGCTTCCGTCCGGGTACTCCCAGACTCCCGTCCGGCCGGGCCCGATGCGTCGTCACCGTTGACGACGTGCGACTGCATCCTTCGATGTACCGGGAACTCGGCCTCTCCGCCGAGGTCGGCGCCCCGCACACCCTGTTGGATGGGACCCGTGACCAAGAAGAGCCTGCGCCCCCACCGCCACGACGTGCTCCTGGCCGTGATCGGCCTCCTCGCGGGCCTGGTGATGTGGTCGCTGGGCATCTACAGCAGCTCGAACCGGCACCTCCTGCCCGAATGGGCCGCCCTGGTCCCCCTCGTGGTCCTCAGCGCGATGGAGCTGCTGCGCCGCTCCAGGCCGGCGGCGGCCCTGGCCGTGGGCACCCTGGGGGTGGTCGCCAACGAGTTCACGGTCGGCAGCCTCACCACGGTCCTGATCTTCACCGACCTGATGTACGCGGCCGTCGTCTACGGGAAACCCTCCACGGCCCGGCGGCTCCCGGTCAGCACCGGCCTGATCACCGTGGCCGTCACCATCGGCTTCCTGGCGTGGCTGCGCACCCCGGAGGCCCTGCTGATCGGCGTGGTCACCGGCCTGGTCAGTTTCGCCCCGGCCCTGACCGGCGCCACCCTGCGCAACCACCGCGAGGCCGCCGTGGCCGCCCGGCTGCGCGCCGAGCAGACCGCGCTGCTGGCCGAAATGGACCGCAGCCAGGCCGTCGCCGCCGAGCGCGCCCGGATGGCCCGGGAGCTGCACGACATGGTGGCCAACCACCTCTCCGCCATCGCCATCCACTCCACGGCCGCGCTCTCCATCGACCGGGCCGACACCAGCCGCGAGGCGCTCGGGGTGATCCGCGAGAACAGCGTCCAGGGCCTGGCCGAGATGCGCCGGCTGATCGGGCTGCTGCGGGACGCCGGCGCGGAGCAGGAGCCCGTGGCCGTGCCCTCGCTCGACGGTCTGGAGGCCCTGCTCGGCCAGGCCCGTACGAACGGCTCGGCGAGCGGGCTGGAGTTCGTACTGCACGACGACCGGCCGTCCGGGGAACGGGTGCCGGCCCCGGTGGAGCTGGCCGCGTACCGGATCCTGCAGGAGTCGCTGACCAATGCCCTCAAGCACGCGGCGGCGGGCACGGTCACGGTCCGCGTGGCCCGGGTCGACGGGCAGCTGACCGTCGCGGTGGACTCCCCGTACGGGGAAGGCCCCGGCCCGCGGGCCCCCGGCTCCGGGTCCGGGCTGATCGGCATGCGGGAACGGGCGGAGCTGCTGGGCGGGGAGTTCACGGCGGGCCGGTCCGGCCGGGAGTGGCGGGTGCGGGCGACCCTGCCCGCGGAAGAGAAGGCGGTGGAGGCGTGACCATCAGGGTCGTGGTGGCGGAGGACCAGAGCGCGGTACGGGCCGGGCTGGTGCTCATCCTGCGCAGCGCGGGCGACATCGAGGTGGCGGGCGAGGCGGGCGACGGGGAGGAGGCGGTGCGCCTGGCCCGGGAGCTGCGGCCGGATCTCGTCCTCATGGACGTGCAGATGCCGAGGCTCGACGGGGTGTCCGCGACCCGCCAGGTGGTGGCGGAGGGCCTGGCCGACGTCCTCGTGCTGACCACCTTCGACCTCGACGAGTACGTGTTCGGGGCGCTGCGGGCGGGGGCCGCGGGCTTCCTCCTGAAGAACGCGGAGGCGGCGGAGCTGATCGAGGCGGTACGGACGGTCGCGCGCGGGGAGGGCCTGATCGCCCCGGCGGTGACCCGGCGGCTGATCGCCGAGTTCGCGGCTCCGGCGAAGCCGGCCAGACCGGCCGCCCCGCCGGCCCTGGAGACGCTGACGCGCCGCGAGCGCGAGGTCCTGTCCTGCCTGGGCGAGGGGCTGTCGAACGCGGAGATCGCCGTGCGCCTGGACATGGCGGAGGCGACGGTGAAGACGCACGTCAGCCGTCTCCTGGGCAAACTGGAGCTCCGCAGCCGCGTCCAAGCAGCCGTACTGGCCCAGGAGTTGGGGATCTAGCGGCCACCGGAGGCTACCGGTCTGGACCTCTTGACGGTTGGTCCAGACCTTTCTAATCTCACCGCAACACTGTGGTGAGCGTGCCATGACAAGCGTGCTCACGGGCGGCGCAGGTCCCACCCCCATGCGGCAGTCGGCCCCACGACTGCCGCGGACCTACGGAGGAGCACCCTTGAGCACAGCATCCCCACCCCGTACCGGGCGCACCCGGCGCTCCCGGTTCTTCACGCGGGTCGCGGCGGTCGTGGCAGCCCTCGCCGTCCCCGTCACCGGGCTGGTCGCGCTGGCCGGCCCCGCGCAGGCCGCCGCTTCCGCGACCGCGACGTACACCAAGGTCTCCGACTGGGGCACCGGCTTCGAGGGCAAGTGGACGGTGAAGAACACCGGCACCACCACCCTCACCAGCTGGACCGTGGAGTGGGACTACCCGGCCGGCACCACCGTCACCTCGGCCTGGGACGCCACCGTCACCAGCTCGGGCACCCACTGGACCGGCAAGAACGTCGGCTGGAACGGCACCCTCTCCCCCGGTGCCTCCATCAGCTTCGGCTTCAACGGCGCCGGCTCCGGCGCCCCCAGCGGTTGCAAGGTCAACGGCGGCTCCTGCGACGGCACCACCCAGCCCGGTGACAACCCGCCCTCCGCCCCCGGCGCCCCCACAGCCGGCGGCATCACGGACACCGGCTTGACCCTGAGCTGGTCGGCGGCCACCGACGACAAGGGCATCAAGAACTACGACGTCTACCGCGGCGGCGCCAAGATCGCGACCGTCACGGGCACGAGCTACGCCGACTCCGGCCTGACCAAGGGCACGACGTACACGTACAACGTCGTCGCGCGCGACACCGCCGACCAGACCGGCGCGTCCTCCGCCCACGTCTCGTTCACCACGACCGGCGGCACCGTGCCCCCGGACCCGGGCGGCAAGGTCAAGCTCGGCTACTTCACCGAGTGGGGCGTCTACGGGCGCAACTACCACGTGAAGAACCTGGTCACCTCCGGCTCCGCCGCGAAGATCACCCACATCAACTACGCCTTCGGCAACGTCCAGAACGGCGCGTGCACCATCGGTGACGCCTACGCCGACTACGACAAGGCCTACACCGCCGACCAGAGCGTCGACGGCGTCGCCGACACCTGGGACCAGCCGCTGCGCGGCAACTTCAACCAGCTGCGCAAGCTCAAGGCCAAGTACCCGAACATCAAGATCCTCTGGTCCTTCGGCGGCTGGACCTGGTCCGGCGGCTTCGGCCAGGCCGCGGCCAACCCGGCCGCCTTCGCCCAGTCCTGCTACAACCTGGTCGAGGACCCCCGCTGGGCGGACGTCTTCGACGGCATCGACATCGACTGGGAGTACCCGAACGCCTGCGGCCTGTCCTGCGACACCAGCGGCGCCGCCGCGTTCAAGAACCTGATGTCGGCGCTGCGCACCAAGTTCGGCGGCTCCAACCTGGTCACCGCCGCGATCTCCGCGGACGGCTCCAACGGCGGCAAGCTCGACCTCGCCGACTACGCGGGCGCCGCCCAGTACGCCGACTTCTACAACGTCATGACGTACGACTTCTTCGGCGCCTGGGACGCCAAGGGCCCGACCGCCCCGCACTCCCCCCTCACCTCGTACGCGGGCATCCCGATCGCCGGCTTCAACTCCGAGGCCGCCATCACCAAGCTCAAGGGCAAGGGCATCCCCGGCTCCAAGCTCAACCTCGGCATCGGCTTCTACGGCCGCGGCTGGACCGGAGTCACCCAGGCCGCCCCGGGCGGCACCGCCACCGGACCCGCGCAGGGCACCTACGAGCAGGGCATCGAGGACTACAAGGTCCTCAAGAACAGCTGCCCGGCCACCGGCACCGTGGCCGGCACCGCCTACGCCAAGTGCGGCAGCAACTGGTGGAGCTACGACACCCCCGCCACCATCGCCGGGAAGATGACCTGGGCCAAGCAGCAGGGCCTCAAGGGAGCCTTCTTCTGGGAGTTCAGCGGCGACACCACGAACGGTGAGCTCGCGAACGCGATCCACACCGGACTCCAGTAAAGGCCGAAGCCGGGGAGACGGGTCCGCCCCCGTCTCCCCGGCTTCCTCATGTCTGAAGTCGATCAGGCCACATTCACCCTCCCCCAGACTTCGTCCGGGGGGACCCCCATCCAACGGGCAAGGAATTCAGGCGACATTCACCCGTTGCCCGGGCGGCGCCGCCTCCAGCCAGGCCAGGAAACCGGTCAGCGCGTCCTCGCTCATCGCCAGCTCCAGGCGCGTCCCCTGATGGACACAGCCGAGCACAACGGCGTCGGAGAGCAGGGCCAGCTCCTCCTCGCCCTCGGGGGCACGGCGGGCGACGACCTCGATGGAGGACCGCTCCAGCATCCGGCGCGGGCGGGGCGAGTAGCTGAAGACGCGGAACCAGTCGATGCGGTCACCGCTGTAGCGCGCGACCCCGTACACCCAGCCCTTGCCGGAGATGTCGGGCTCTTCGGCCACGCCCCAGCGCATGCTGCAGTCGAAGGTGCCGCCGGAGCGCTGGATCAGTCTGCGGCGCAGCCCGAAGACAAACAGCCCGATCACCACCAGGGCTACGACCAGGCCGCTCACAAGCAGAGCGAGGAGCATCTTCACCGACCTCCTCGCTCATCGAATACAGACGAAAAACAGACCTGCATCGCCTCAGCCGCGACCCGCTCCGGAAAATTCCGGAACGGACCGCGGCTGAGGTTTCACACTTTTGGTACGGCGCTCAGTGCCCCGCGACCGCACGCAGACGGACTTCGGCGCGCCGCTCGGAGGCCGCGTCGGTCTCCGACTTGGCGCGCTCCAGTGCCCGCTCCGCGCGCTGGACGTCAATCTCGTCGGCGAGCTCGGCGATCTCGGCCAGCAGGGACAGCTTGTTGTCCGCGAACGAGATGAAACCGCCGTGCACCGCGGCGACGACAGTGTTGCCCTCGCTGGTACGGATGGTCACAGGGCCCGATTCCAGCACACCGAGAAGCGGCTGGTGACCGGGCATGACGCCGATGTCGCCGGACGTGGTGCGGGCGACAACAAGGGTGGCCTCGCCGGACCAGACATTGCGGTCCGCCGCGACCAGCTCGACGTGCAGCTCAGCAGCCAAGGTGGCTCCTCGGGTCACCACCCGGCGGTTCAGCCGGGTGTTGGGTCAAATTCTAATGGGCGTGGGGAGAGGGACGGGACATACCCGCCCCTCTCCGTCTGCAGACACTGTCAGCGTTCACTGGTGGCCTGCGAACCGGATGCGCTCCGCGAGGAGCACGCCGGATCAGGAGACGCCCAGCTCCTTGGCGTTGGCCTTCAGGTCCTCGATGCCACCGCACAGGAAGAACGCCTGCTCGGGGAAGTGGTCGTAGTCACCGTCGCAGATCGCGTTGAACGCGGTGATCGACTCCTCGAGCGGAACGTCCGAACCGTCCACGCCGGTGAACTGCTTGGCGACGTGGGTGTTCTGCGACAGGAAGCGCTCGACACGACGGGCACGGTGGACAACGAGCTTGTCCTCCTCGCCCAGCTCGTCGATACCGAGGATCGCGATGATGTCCTGGAGGTCCTTGTACTTCTGGAGGATCCCCTTGACGCGCATCGCCGTGGCGTAGTGGTCCGCCGCGATGTACCGCGGGTCGAGGATGCGGGACGTCGAGTCCAGCGGGTCCACGGCCGGGTAGATGCCCTTCTCGGAGATCGGACGGGAGAGAACCGTCGTCGCGTCGAGGTGGGCGAAGGTGGTCGCCGGCGCCGGGTCGGTCAGGTCGTCCGCGGGGACGTAGATCGCCTGCATCGAGGTGATCGAGTGACCACGGGTCGAGGTGATGCGCTCCTGGAGGAGACCCATCTCGTCGGCCAGGTTCGGCTGGTAACCCACCGCGGAGGGCATACGGCCGAGCAGGGTCGACACCTCGGAACCCGCCTGGGTGTACCGGAAGATGTTGTCGATGAAGAACAGCACGTCCTGCTTCTGCACATCGCGGAAGTACTCCGCCATGGTCAGACCGGCAAGGGCGACGCGCAGACGGGTGCCCGGGGGCTCGTCCATCTGGCCGAAGACAAGCGCCGTCTTGTCGATGACGCCCGAGTCGGCCATTTCCTCGATGAGGTCGTTGCCCTCACGGGTACGCTCACCGACGCCCGCGAAGACCGACACACCGTCGTGGTTGTTGGCGACGCGGTAGATCATTTCCTGGATCAGAACGGTCTTGCCGACACCGGCACCACCGAACAGACCGATCTTTCCACCCTTGACGTACGGGGTGAGAAGGTCGATGACCTTGACGCCGGTCTCGAACATCTCGGTCTTCGACTCGAGCTCGTCGAAGCGGGGCGCCTTGCGGTGGATCGGCCAGCGCTCGGTGACCTCGGCGTTCGCCTCGGGGTAGTTCAGCACCTCACCCAGCGTGTTGAACACCTTGCCCTTGGTGAAGTCACCGACGGGGACGGTGATGCCCTCGCCCGTGTCGGTCACCGCGGCCTGGCGGACCAGACCGTCGGTCGGCTGCATCGAGATGGTACGGACGATGCCGTCACCCAGGTGCTGCGCGACCTCGAGGGTCAGGGTCTTGAGCTTGCCGTCCTCGGCCGGGTCTGCGACCTGGACCTTGAGGGCGTTGTAGATCTCGGGCATGGCGTCGACGGGGAACTCCACGTCGACGACCGGGCCGATGACCCGGGCGACGCGGCCCGTGGCGGCGGCCGTCTCAACAGTGGTCGTCATTACTTGTCACTCCCCGCGGTCGCGTCAGCCATGGCGCTCGCGCCACCGACGATCTCGCTGATTTCCTGGGTGATTTCGGCCTGGCGGGCCGCGTTGGCAAGCCGGGAGAGGCTCTTGATGAGATCCCCGGCGTTGTCGGTCGCCGACTTCATCGCGCGGCGGCGGGCGGCGTGCTCGGAAGCGGCCGACTGCAGCAGTGCGTTGTAGATACGGCTCTCGACGTAGCGCGGCAGCAGGGCGTCGAGGACGTCCTCCGCCGACGGCTCGAAGTCGAACAGCGGAAGGATCTCGCCCTTCGTACCGCTCTCCTCCACAGCCTGGTCGAGGCTGAGCGGCAGCATCCGACCGTCCACCGGGTTCTGCGTCATCATCGACACGAATTCCGTGTAGACGATGTGCAGCTCGTCGACGCCGCCCTCGGCCGTCTCCGTCTGGATGGCCTCGATCAGCGGCCCGGCGACGCGCTTGGCGTCGGCGTAGGCCGGGCTGTCGGTGAAGCCGGTCCACGAATCCGCGACCTTGCGCTCGCGGAAGCCGTAGTAGGCCAGACCCTTGCGGCCGACGATGTAGGTGTCGACGTCCTTGCCCTCAGCGCGCAGCCGCTCGGTGAGCCGCTCCGCCTGCTTGATGGCGTTCGAGGAGTAGCCGCCGGCCAGACCGCGGTCGCTCGTGATGAGCAGAACCGCGGCACGCGTCGGCGTCTCGACCTCGGTGGTCAGGGCGTGCTTGGTGTTCGAGCCGGTCGCCACCGCGGTCACCGCACGGGTGAGCTCGGTCGCGTACGGCATCGATGCCGCCACCTTGCGCTGCGCCTTGACGATGCGCGAGGCGGCGATCATCTCCATCGCCTTGGTGATCTTCTTGGTCGCCGTGATGGCACGGATGCGACGCTTGTAGACCCGGAGCTGCGCTCCCATGAGTCAGGTCCCTTCCGTCGTCACTTGGAGACGTTGACGGCCGGTGCGTCCTCGCCGAGGAGCTTGCCGTCCGAGGTCTCGAACTGGCGCTTGAAGGCAGCGATGGCGTCCGCGACCGACGTCAGGGTGTCGTCCGACATCTTGCCGCCCTCGGCGATGGAGGTGAGGAGGTCCTTGCGCTCGCGGCGCAGGTGCTCCAGCAGCTCCGACTCGAAGCGACGGATGTCGTTGACCGGGACGTCGTCCATCTTGCCGGTGGTGCCGGCCCAGACGGAGACGACCTGCTCCTCGACGGGCATCGGCTGGTACTGGCCCTGCTTCAGCAGCTCGACCAGACGCTTGCCGCGTTCCAGCGAAGCCTTCGACGCGGCGTCCAGGTCGGAACCGAAGGCGGCGAACGCCTCCAGCTCGCGGTACTGGGCGAGGTCCAGGCGCAGACGGCCGGAAACCTGCTTCATGGCCTTGTGCTGGGCGGAGCCACCGACGCGGGAGACCGAGATACCGACGTTCAGCGCCGGGCGCTGGCCCGCGTTGAACAGGTCGGACTCCAGGAAGCACTGGCCGTCGGTGATGGAGATGACGTTGGTCGGGATGAACGCCGACACGTCGTTCGCCTTGGTCTCGACGATCGGCAGACCGGTCATCGAACCGGCACCCATGTCGTCGGAGAGCTTCGCGCAGCGCTCCAGCAGACGGGAGTGCAGGTAGAAGACGTCACCCGGGTAGGCCTCGCGGCCCGGCGGGCGGCGCAGCAGCAGCGAGACGGCGCGGTAGGCGTCGGCCTGCTTCGACAGGTCGTCGAAGATGATCAGGACGTGCTTGCCGGCGTACATCCAGTGCTGGCCGATGGCGGAACCGGTGTACGGCGCCAGGTACTTGAAGCCGGCCGGGTCGGACGCCGGGGCGGCGACGATCGTCGTGTACTCGAGCGCACCGGCGTCTTCCAGGGCGCCGCGAACGGACGCGATGGTCGAGCCCTTCTGGCCGATGGCGACGTAGATGCAGCGAACCTGCTTGTTCACGTCGCCCGAGCGCCAGTTGTCGCGCTGGTTGATGATCGTGTCGACGGCAAGAGCGGTCTTGCCGGTCTGACGGTCACCGATGATCAGCTGACGCTGGCCACGGCCGACCGGCACCATCGCGTCGATCGCCTTGTAGCCGGTCTGCATCGGCTCGTGCACCGACTTGCGGACCATGACGCCCGGGGCCTGCAGCTCGAGGGCGCGGCGGCCTTCGGTCGCGATCTCGCCGAGACCGTCGATCGGGTTGCCGAGCGGGTCGACGACGCGGCCGAGGTAGCCCTCGCCTACGCCGACGGAGAGAACCTCACCGGTGCGCTGCACCGGCTGGCCCTCCTCGATACCGCTGAACTCGCCGAGGACGACCGCACCGATCTCGCGCTCCTCGAGGTTGAGGGCGAGACCGAGGGTGCCGTCCTCGAACTTCAGCAGCTCGTTCGCCATGGCGGAGGGCAGGCCCTCCACCTTCGCGATGCCGTCGCCGGCAACGCTGACCGTTCCGACCTCCTCGCGCGAGGCCGCGTCCGGCTGGTACGACTGGACAAAGTTCTCCAGTGCGTCCCGGATCTCCTCCGGCCGGATCGTGAGCTCCGCCATCTGGGTTCCCTGCTCTCCTTGTTGGGCCTGAAGCTTCTTAGGGGTCTGGGGGCGACCCCCAGGAATCTTCTGCAAGTTCTGCACGGCCCAACCGGGCCGCTAGGAATGCGTTGTTCTATTGGTGGCTGGTCAGCCGGCCATGCGGCGGGACGCCTCGGCGAGGCGGTCCGCGATGGTGCCGTCGATGACCTCGTCGCCGACACGCACCGAGATCCCGCCGAGGACCTCGGGGTCCACGTCGAGGTTCAGGTGCATCTGGCGGCCGTACAGCTTGGCCAGGACCGCGCCGAGACGCGCCTTCTGCACGTCGCTGAGCGGAACCGCGCTGGTCACGGTGGCGACCATGCGGTTGCGGCGCTCGGCGGCGAGCGTGGAAAGGGACTCGAGTCCCGCTTCCAGGCTACGTCCACGCGGCTGGGTGACAAGACGGATCACCAGGCGCTCGGTGACGGCGTTCACCTTGCCGCCGAGCAGGCTGCGCAGCAGCGTGCTCTTGGCGGAGGCGGTGGCCGCCCGGTCGGTCAGCGCGGAACGCAGCTCGGTGCTCGAGGAGACGATCCGGCCGAACCGGAACACCTCGTCCTCGACGTTGTCGAGCGCGTCGCCCTGCTGGGCCGCCGTGAGGTCGGCGGTGGCCGCCAGCTCCTCCAGCGAGTCCACCAGGTCGCGGGACTGCGACCAGCGGGACCGGGCCATGCCGGACACCAGGTCGAGGGTTTCCCCGCCCACCTGGCCGGACAGCAGTCGGCCCACCAGCTCGGCCTTGGCCTCACCGGACTGCGCCGGGTCCGTGATGACCCGACGCAGCGAGACCTCACGGTCGAGCAGCGCGGTGACGGCTGCCAGCTCACCGGCGAGCTTCGCCGCGTCGACGGACGTGTTGTCCGTCAGCGCGTCGAGACGCTCACGCGCGGAGGCCAGCGCCTCGCGGCTCGCTCCGTTCATCGGGCCGCCTCGGCCTTCTCCTCAAGCTCGCTGAGGAAGCGGTCGATCGTGCGGCTCTGCCGGGCGTGGTCCTCAAGGGACTCGCCGACGAGCTTTCCGGCCAGGTCGGTGGCGAGCTTGCCCACGTCCTGACGCAGCGCCTGAGAGGCGGCCTTGCGGTCCGCCGCGATCTGGGCGTGGCCGGCAGCGATGATCTCCTCACGCTGCCGCTGGCCCTCTGCGCGCAGTTCTTCCTTGAGCGCAGTGCCCTGCTCCAGCGCTTCCTGGCGCAGGCGCGCGGCCTCGTGCCGGGCCTCGGCGAGCTGGGCCTTGTACTGCTCCAGCACGCTCTGAGCCTCGGTCTGAGCGGCCTCAGCCTTCTCGATACCGCCTTCGATCGCCGCGTGGCGCTCGTCCAGAACCTTGTTGATGTTCGGGAGGAGCTTCTTCGCGAGGAAACCGAAGACGATGACGAAGGCGATCAGACCGATGACGAGCTCGGGGATCGGCGGGAAGAGCGGGTTTTCCGTCTCTGCCGCGAGAACCAGGAGGTTCACATCAGTGCCTTTCGTCTAATGGGCTGTTCGTCGAGACCGAGGATCAGGAGCTCGGGTAGACGAACGGCATGACCAGACCGATCAGGGCGAGCGCCTCACAGAAGGCGAAGCCGAGGATCTGGTTGGCGCGGATCAGGCCGGCAGCCTCGGGCTGGCGGGCAAGGGCCTGGGTGCCGTTACCGAAGATGATGCCGACGCCGACGCCGGGGCCGATGGCCGAAAGACCGTAACCAACGGAGCTGAGGGAGCCGGTGACGGCGGCAAGGGTCTGGGACATGCCAGTTCTTCCTTCTCTTTCACGGACCGGTGGGGGTTGGCCACCGGACGAATACGGGGGGGCTGAGCGGGGCGGGCCTGGCTCAGTGGTGCTCGGCGAGCGCGCCCTGGAGGTAGCTGCAGGCCAGGAGGACGAAGACGTACGCCTGGACAGCCTGGATGAAGAGCTCGAAGGCGGTCATCACGATGACCATCACGAACGAGACACCCGCGTAGGCGATGCCGATGCCGTTCAGCAGGTACCAGCTGGCGATCGTGAAGAGCAGCAGCAGGGTGTGACCGGCGAACATGTTCGCGAACAGTCGGACCGCGTGGGTGAAGGGCCGCACCAGGACGTTCGAGAAGAACTCGATGACCATGACGAGCGGCAGCACGCCGCCGAGGCTCTTGTCGTAGCCCGTCAGGTTCTTGAGGCCGCCGACGAAGCCGTGGCGCTTGAACGTGACGCTCATCCAGATCGCGTACACGATCAGAGCCAGGGCGGCGGGGTACGCGATGATCGAGGTCACCGGGAACTGAGCCAGCGGGATGATCGACCAGAGGTTCAGGATCCAGACGAAGAAGAACAGCGAGACCATGAAGGGGACGTACTTCTCGCCCTCCTTCTTGCCCAGCGTCTCGTACACGATGCCGCGGCGCACGAAGTCGTAGCCGGCCTCGGCGACCATCTGGAGCTTGCCGGGGACGACCTTCGGCTTACCGAAGGCGGCCCAGAAGAAGCCCACGATGATGACGGAGCCCAGGAGGGCCAGCAGCATCGGCTTGTTGAAGTACGTGCTGGTCAGGCCAGGCTCGCCCCACAGCGGCTCGAAAAGGAACGAGTGCAGGCCCGGGCCGGGGAAGCCACATCCGTCGAAGATGTGACAGTCGGTCTCGAAAGCGAGGACCTGCGTCGGGTCAGCACTCACCGCGGGCTCCTTCAGCGTGGCGCATAGGTACGGCAACCTCGTTGTGTCGGCGCGGCGAGCAGCCGCGGTTCGGCACTGGACTGGTGTTACGGATGGTGGGGCGGCGGTCAGGCATCGAGCCTCGCGATGGAACAGGCGTCAGCTCAGGTGCCCGAGCCCGCAGTGCCGCATATGGCACCGGACGATAGCAGCATCCCGAACGCGCACTTATCCCGCCCCTACCCCTCACGACTTCGACCCCGGATTTTCGGGCTTGTCACCCTTCACCGAGTCCGGTTCGACGTAAAGGATCTTGGCCTTCATGTGAGCACGCGTCTGTGCGCCGATCCACACGAGGGTGGTGGCGACGAGCGTGATCGCGAACGCCCTGGGATGGAACAGCGTGGTGTTCTTGAACACGGCGAGAAAGACGAAGAGCAGCAGAATCTGGGCCGCGTAGAGCATGAGCCCCATGGCCTGGAAGAGATGCGGAAGTGATTTCGCCGTGCGCTGCAGAACGACGAATCCGATGCCCATGAACAGGATCACGACCAGCGTCGCGACAACGGAACCGACCGCTCCCTTACCGCCGACCACAAAACCACTGATCACGGCGGCTACAGCGCCGGCGGCAGCGGTGGGTACGGCTGTTTGCAGGAGGGATCGGACGTCATCTGACCGCATGGCGGTTTGCTCCGCGTGGTGGTGGGGGCAAGGAACTCGTACGGGACGAGCGTAAGCCCGGTCCGAGAGGGAACCTCGGGCCAAGGGACCGTCGCACTACGGTCCTTCGGCTCTGTCGCCGGGTTTAGTGAACGGTATCACAAACTATTTGATGAGAGCTTTACCTGCCGGGTGTGCTGACTGTCACACATGAGAGGGACCCTGCGCGTGTGTGCGCGACAGCGAACCACCTTGTCTGGTAAAGGGGGTTCATTTCCGACATGCGCCCCCGCCGTCAGCGGGCCGATCCGGCCTTACGCCGGTCGGGGAAGCGCGAACGGGGGCCTACGGCGGTCGCCCCGTTGACGCCGGAGACACCCACGGCGATCGGCCTGGCGGGCTCCGGCTCGGTGCCCGAGGCGTCCCGCGCGGCCGCCTCCGCCGCGGCCTCGGCGGCCCGTGTGGCGTGCCGGTAGCGCGGCGGCACCAGGCCGTAGGCCCAGCGCGGAGCACGCGGGGTGAAGCGCGGCAGGAGCAGCAGGGTCAGGCCCACCGCGCTCAGCCCGGCGATCGCCAGCACGATCCACATCGAGGCGGAATGCACTGAATAGGCCACCGTGCCGAAGGCGATCAGTCCTGACCAGAAGTACATGATGAGGACCGCGCGGCTGTGCGAATGCCCGAGTTCCAGCAGCCGGTGGTGCAGGTGCCCGCGGTCCGCGGCGAAGGGCGACTGGCCCTTCCACGTACGCCGCACGATGGCCAGGACCAGGTCCGCCATCGGGATCGCGATGATCGTCAGCGGCAGGATCAGCGGGATGTAGGCGGGGAGCATCGCGTGCGTCGCGTTGCGCTCGCCACCCGCGAAGAGGGCCAGCGCGTCCGGGTCCACCTGCCCGGTGAGGGAGATCGCGGAGGCGGCCAGCACCAGGCCGATGAGCATCGAGCCGGAGTCGCCCATGAAGATCCGGGCGGGGTGCATGTTGTGCGGCAGGAAGCCCAGGCACATGCCCATCAGGATCGCGGCGAAGAGGGTCGCGGGCGCGGCCGACTCGATGCCGTAGCCGAACCAGATCCGGTACGCGTAGAGGAAGAGCGCGGCGGCGGCGATGCAGACCATGCCGGCGGCGAGGCCGTCCAGTCCGTCCACGAAGTTCACGGCGTTGATGGTGATCACGACGAGGGCCACGGTGAGCAGGTTGCCCTGCCACTGGGTGAGCGGGACCGTGCCGATGCCCGGGACGGGGATCCACAGGATGGTCAGACCCTGCATGACCATCACGCCGGCGGAGATCATCTGCGCGCCGAGCTTGATCAGGGCGTCGAGCTCGAACTTGTCGTCGAGTACGCCGACCAGCCAGATCAGGGCCGCGCCGGAGAGCAGCGCGCGCGGTTCGTTCGACAGCTCGAAGACGCCGTTGAGGTTCCGCAGGTGGTCGGCGACCAGCAGGCCGGCACAGAGTCCGCCGAACATGGCGATGCCGCCCAGCCGTGGCGTGGGCTCGCGGTGCACGTCGCGGGCGCGGATCTCCGGCATGGCCCCGGCCGCGATCGCGAACTTCCGCACGGGCCCGGTCAGCAGGTAGGTCACCGCGACCGTGACGCAAAGCGTCAGCAGATATTCACGCACGGGCTGCCCCAGATGTATCGCCGGCCATCTCAGCCCCACACATTAGCTGCGATGTCCCCTCCACCGAGGACGCGAGGGGCCCGATCCCGGTTCCAGTACGCCCCTCTTGTCCCGCTTACTCCCCGTAAGGGGGAAATCCCTGCGTCAGCTCGTTGACCTCCCTGCGTGTCTTCGCGGCGTCCCCGTGCAGTGCGGCGGCGAACAGCCCGGCGATCCGGCGCATCTCCGCCTCCCCCATCCCCTGGGTGGTCACGGCCGCGGTGCCGAGGCGGATGCCGCGCTGGTCCCCGTACGGGAGGGCGCAGGTGTCGAGGACGATCCCCGCCGCGGCGAGCCGGCCGCGGGCGGTCGGGCCGTCGACGCCGAGCGGTGCCGGGTCGGCGGTGATCAGATGCGTGTCGGTCCCGCCGGTGGTGATGGTGAAGCCGTACCCCTCCAGCGCCTCGGCGAGCACCCGGGCATGGGCGACGACCCGGTGGGCGTAGGTGGTGAAGGCGGGCCCCGCCGCCTCCCCGAAGGCCACGGCCTTGGCGGCGATGGTGTGCATCTGGGCGCCGCCCTGGGTGAAGGGGAACACCGCCCGGTCGATGCGCTCGGCGAACTCGTCGCCGCACAGGACCATCCCGCCGCGCGGCCCGCGGAGCACCTTGTGGGTGGTCGCGCAGACGACGTCGGCGTACGGGACGGGACTGGGCGCGGCCCCGCCCGCCACGAGCCCGATCGGGTGCGCGGCGTCGGCGATGAGATAGGCCCCCACCTCGTCGGCGATCTCCCGGAAGGCCGAGTACTCGGGGTGCCGGGGATAGGAGATGGACCCGCAGACGATCGCCTTGGGGCGGTGCGCGCGGGCCAGCTCCTGCACCTGGTGGTAGTCGATGAGACCCGTCTCGGCGTCGACCCCGTACCCGACGAAGTCGAACCAGCGGCCGGAGAAGTTGGCGGGCGAGCCGTGCGTGAGGTGGCCGCCGTACGGGAGCCCCATCGCCAGCACGGTGTCCCCGGGCCGCAGCAGCGCCGCGTAGGCCGCCAGCACGGCGGAGGACCCGGAGTGCGGCTGCACATTGGCGTGCTCGGCTCCGAACAGCGCCTTGGCCCGCTCGACGGCGACCCGCTCGGCCACGTCCACGTACTCGCAGCCGCCGTGGTAGCGGGAGCCGGGGTATCCCTCGGCGTACTTGTTGGAGAGCGTCGACCCGAGTGCGGCGCGCACGGCGGGCGAGGTGAAGTTCTCGGCGGCGATCAGCTGCAGCGTGGTCGCCTGCCGCTGCCGCTCCCCTTCGAGGACGTCGGCCATCTGCGGGTCCTGCTGGCGCAGGGCATCCGTGGCCTGGGTGATGAGGCTCATGGCACGACTCCAGGGGGTACCGGGTACCAGCCACTGTAGGCCGCCCCCGCCGATCCCGCCTGTGGGCTCCGCCGGAGCGCTGGATTCGCTCCTGCCGTCCGCCTGGCGCGGCTGGATTGCCCAGAGGGCAATTTCAGCCTCGCCGGCGTTTGAGGCGCGGGTCCGGGCAGGGCCCGGTTTCGGGAAGGGGCGGGGTGGGGGAAAGGCTCCGCGCAGCGGCCCCCGGCACCCGCACGGCAAGGGTCAGCGGGAAGCGGTGACGCCCGTCAGGGCCGTGACCACCGGGTCCAGCGCCTGGTTGATCTCGTCGCCGATCGAGCGGAAGAAGGTGATCGGCGCCCCGTACGGGTCGTACACCTCGTCCGCGTCGGGGGAAGGTGCCAGCAACCAGCCCCGCAGGGCAGCCGCGGCCCGGACAAGGGCCCGCGCCCGCTCCGCCATGCCGTCGTCCAACGGCGGCAGCGTGGCCGGGTCTATGGCCCGCACCAGCCGCGTGAACTCCTTCAGCGTGAAGGTCCGCAGCCCCGCCGAGTGGCCCATCGAGATGACCTGCGCCCGGTGGTCCCGGGTGGCGGTCAGCACCAGGTCCGCCCGGATGACGTGCTCGTCCAGCAGCTCCCGCCCGGTGAAACCGGAGGCGTCGGCCCCGAAGTCCGCCAGCACGGCGGCCGCGTTCGCCTCCATCGGGGCGCCCTCGTGCCCCCACGTACCGGCGCTCTCCACGATGAGGTCACCGCTGACGAAGCCGCCGAGGCGGTGCGAGAGGGCGTGCCGCGTCAGCCGCTCGGTGATGGGCGAGCGGCACACGTTGCCGGTGCTGACGTGGAGTATGCGGAAAGAGTCCCTCGCTATGCCACGCCCCTCAGGGCTCACGGGGCGACCTCGAGGTCGGGTACGACCTCCCGCAGCTGGTCCGCGGTGAGCGCGCCCTCGCGCAGCAGGACGGGAACCTTCCCGGTGACGTCGACGATCGACGACGGCTGGATGCCGGGCGTCGGCCCGCCGTCCAGGTACACGGACACGGAGTCCCCGAGCATCTCGCGCGCCGCGTCGCAGTCCTCCGGCGCCGGCTGCCCCGACAGGTTGGCCGAGGACACGGCCATCGGGCCGACCTCGGTCAGCAGCTCGATCGCGACGGGGTGCAGGGGCATCCGTACGGCCACGGTGCCGCCGGTGTCGCCGAGGTCCCACGCCAGCGAGGGCTGGTGCTTGGCGACGAGCGTCAGCGCACCCGGCCAGAAGGCGTCGACGAGCTCCCACGCCTGCTCGGAGAAGTCCGTGACCAGGCCGTGCAGGGTGTTCGGGGAGCCGATGAGCACCGGGGTGGGCATGCCGCGGCCCCGACCCTTGGCGGCGAGCAGGTCGTGGACGGCCTCCGGGCTGAAGGCGTCCGCGCCGATCCCGTACAGGGTGTCGGTGGGCAGCACGACGAGCTCGCCGCGGCGCACGGCGGATGCGGCTTCACGCAGACCCGTCTTGCGGTCCGTCGCGTCGTTGCAGTCGTATCGCCGGGCCATCAGCGGGCCTCCTCGTGCAGCAGGGTGGTGGCAGGAACGGTCGCGCCGGTCACGGCAGCGCCTTGCGGGCGGTCGCGAAGCGCGGGCGGTTGTTGAGGTCCGGGTGGTCGGCCGCGTCGGCCCAGCCCCGCTCCTCGGCGAAGATCCAGGGGACCTGGCCGCCCTGGGTGTCGGCGTGCTCGATGACGACGATGCCGCCGGGCCTGAGCAGCCGGTGGGCGGTGCGCTCGATGCCGCGGATGGTGTCGAGGCCGTCCTCGCCGGAGAAGAGCGCCATCTCCGGATCGTGGTCCCGGGCCTCGGGGGCCACGTACTCCCACTCGGTGAGCGGGATGTACGGCGGGTTGGAGATGACCAGGTCGACCTGTCCGTCGAGCTCCGGCAGGGCGCTGAGCGCGTCGCCCTGGTGCACGCTGACCCGGGAGCCCTCGGCGTTCTTGCGGGTCCACCGCAGGGCGTCCTCGGACAGCTCGACGGCGTGCACGCGCGAGCGCGGCACCTCCTGCGCCATGGCCAGCGCGATCGCGCCGGAGCCGGTGCACAGGTCGACGATCATCGGCTCGACCACGTCCATCGCCCGGACGGCGTGTATGGCCCAGTCCACGACCGACTCGGTCTCGGGCCGGGGCACGAAGACCCCGGGCCCGACCTGGAGCTCCAGGTACCGGAAGAAGGCGCGGCCGGTGATGTGCTGGAGCGGCTCGCGCGCCTCGCGGCGGGCGACGGCCTCCCAGTAGCGGGCGTCGAAGTCCGCGTCCTTGACGTGGTGCAGTTCCCCCCGCTTGACGCCGTGCACGAAGGCCGCGAGCTCCTCCGCGTCGAAGCGCGGTGAGGGCACGCCGGCGGCGGCCAGCCGCTGGGTGGCCTGGGCCACCTCGGCAAGCAGCAAGTTCACGCTGGTCCTCCGGGCTGCTGTCGTACGGGGGGTGGTACGGGGATCGTTGCGGCTCTACTTCGCGGCGGCGAGCTTGGCCGCGGAGTCGGTGTCGACACAGGCCTGGATGACCGAGTCGAGGTCGCCGTCGAGCACCTGGTCCAAGTTGTACGCCTTGAATCCGGTGCGGTGGTCCGAGATCCGGTTTTCCGGGAAGTTGTACGTACGGATCTTCTCGGAGCGGTCCACGGAGCGCACCTGGCTGCGGCGCACGTCGGAGGCCTCCTGCTCGGCGGCCTCCTGGGCTGCTGCCAGCAGACGCGAGCGCAGGATGCGCATGGCCTGCTCCTTGTTCTGGAGCTGGCTCTTCTCGTTCTGGCAGGAGGCGACCACACCGGTCGGCAGGTGCGTGATGCGCACGGCCGAGTCGGTGGTGTTGACGGACTGGCCGCCGGGGCCCGACGAGCGGTACACGTCGATGCGGAGGTCGTTCATGTTGATCTCGACCTCGACCTCCTCGGCCTCCGGGGTGACGAGCACGCCGGCGGCGGAGGTGTGGATGCGGCCCTGGGACTCGGTGGCCGGAACCCGCTGGACGCGGTGCACGCCGCCCTCGTACTTCAGGCGGGCCCACACGCCCTGGCCGGGCTCGGTGGCGCCGTTGCCGCCCTTGGTGCGGACGGAGACCTGGACGTCCTTGTAGCCGCCGAGCTCGGACTCGGTGGCGTCGATGATCTCGGTCTTCCAGCCCACGCGCTCGGCGTAGCGCAGGTACATGCGCAGCAGGTCGCCGGCGAACAGCGCCGACTCGTCGCCGCCCGCGCCCGCCTTGACCTCGAGGAGCACGTCCTTGTCGTCACTGGGGTCGCGCGGGACCAGCAGCAGGCGGAGCTTCTCGGTGAGCTCCTCGCGCTGCGCCGTCAGCTCCTTGACCTCGGCCGCGAAGTCGGGGTCGTCGGCCGCGAACTCCTTGGCCGTCTCGATGTCCTCGGCCGCCTGCTTCCACGCACGGAAGGTCGCGACGATCGGCGTCAGCTCCGCGTAGCGCTTGTTCAGCTTGCGCGCGTTGGCCTGATCCGAGTGGACCGAAGGGTCGGCGAGCCTCTTCTCAAGATCGGCGTGCTCGCCGATCAGTTCCTCGACCGCCTCGAACATCGGGGGCTCCTGTGGTGAAAGTACGAAACAACGGCATGGGGTGACGGGGCTGGACGACGACAAAGGCGCCGGTCCGGCCACCCCCGTATGGACAGGGAGCGGCCGGTGACCGGCGCCTGGGTCGCGCTACTTCTTGGCCGCACCCTTGCCGAAGCGAGCCTCGAAGCGGGCCACGCGGCCACCGGTGTCGAGGATCTTCTGCTTGCCCGTGTAGAACGGGTGGCACTCGGAGCAGACCTCGGCACGGATGGTGCCGTTGGTCAGCGTGGAGCGGGTGGTGAACGACGCGCCACAGGTGCAGCTGACCTGGGTCTCGACGTACTCGGGGTGGATCTCGCTCTTCAAGGTGTCTCCTAGATTCGGGAGGGCGCCGGGTCGCAGGAGCCGAATTGCGCGCTGCGTGAACCGGGGCCGACAGACCAGTCTGCCAGGACCGGGCTGCCTGTCAAAATTCTGAGGACGCCTCCCTCAACGGAGGAGGGCCCGCGTCTATTCCGCACCCGGCTCCGGTCGCCCCTACTGGACGATCCCGCCGACCGTGCCCTTGTCGCCCATCGAGTTCTCTGTGGCCTCGGCGGGTACGGGCTGGTCGGCCAGCAGGGCGTCCCAGACCAGCTTGGACTGCTTGGTCAGCGGAGCCACGCGGTCGGAGTCGAGCGGATCCGCGGTCACCGGCAGCGTGATCATCTGCAGGTTGTGGGCGTCGATGCCCTGGAGGCTCTGGGCGAAGCCCATGAGGGACTTCACATCGCCGAGCGCCTTGTCGGTGGTGATCGCCTTGGTGCCGGTGTCGGCGAGGTCGAGCAGCTTCTTGGGGTTGTCGAACAGGCCGATGGTCTTGACCTGCTTGATCAGCGCCTTGATGAAGGCCTGCTGGAGCTGTATTCGGCCCAGGTCGCTGCCGTCGCCGACGCTCTTGCGGGTACGGACGAGGCCGAGGGCCTGCTCTCCGTTGAGCTTGTTGGGGCCGGCCGCCAGGTCGAGGTGGCTGGCGCCGTCCTTGATGGGCTTGGTGGTGGTCACCTCGACCCCGCCGAGGGTGTCGATGATCTTCTTGAAGCCCGTGAAGTCGACCTCGATGTAGTGGTCCATGCGGATCCCCGAGATCTTCTCGACGGTCTTGACCGCGCAGGCCGCCCCGCCGATGGTGTACGCCTCGTTGAACTGCTTGCGCGTCCCGCCGGGGTCGGTCTTCCCCTTGCCCGTGGTGCAGGCGGGGCGGACGGTCATGGTGTCGCGCGGGATCGATATGACGCTGGCCTTCTGGTGGCCCTCGTACAGGTGGACGATCATCGCGGTGTCGGAGCGCGCGGAGCCGCCGTCGTCCTTGCCGTACTCGCCGTTGGCGCCGCCGCGGGAGTCGGAGCCGAGGACGAGGATGTCCATCGAGCCGTTGTCCACGTTCTGCGGGCGGTCGGTGCCGAGCGCCTGGTCGATGTCGACGGTCTTCAGGTTGCCGTTGAGCTTGAAGTAGAAGTAGCCGAGGCCCGCCCCGCCGAGCAGGACCACGCCTGCGGCGCTCCACGCGGCTATGGCGAGGGCTCTGCGGCGCGCCGGCGGTTTCCGTCGGCGCCGGCCCGCGGCGCGTCGGCCGCGGCCGTTGCTTTCCTCGCTCATGCTCTCCTCAGTCCTGCTGGGTCCGTTCCCGGTTCTCTGCATGCTCTGCGTCCTCTGACACAGACGGGGGAACGCGCTCCAGGGTTCCACGGCCGGCGCACCCCTCCGACCTGGGCGAACGCGTCCGCCTCCCGGAGGAGCGCCGAGCAGTACCGCGTCCACCTGCGGTTTTGCCGCGGGACTCCGTACGGCGGGCAAAGGTTCGTCCGGCGCCGCCGTGTGCGCAAACGCACAGCCGCCCCCGCCGCGGGTGCGGCGGGGGCGGCTGTGGTGATGCCGGGGACTACCGTCAGTCGTCGTTCTTGCCCGACGGGGTCGTCTTCGCGATCTGCATCAGGAACTCGGCGTTCGACTTCGTCTGCTTCATCTTGTCGAGAAGCAGCTCGATCGCCTGCTGCGAGTCGAGCGCGTGCAGCACCCGGCGCAGCTTCCAGACGATGGCGAGCTCCTCCGCGTTGAGGAGGATCTCCTCCTTGCGGGTGCCCGACGGGTCGACGTCGACGGCCGGGAAGATGCGCTTGTCGGCGAGCTTCCGGTCGAGCTTGAGCTCCATGTTGCCGGTGCCCTTGAACTCCTCGAAGATCACCTCGTCCATGCGCGAGCCGGTGTCGACCAGCGCGGTGGCCAGGATGGTCAGCGAGCCGCCGTCCTCGATGTTGCGCGCGGCACCGAAGAAGCGCTTCGGCGGGTACAGCGCGGTCGAGTCGACACCACCGGACAGGATGCGGCCGGAGGCGGGCGCCGCGAGGTTGTACGCGCGGCCCAGACGGGTGATGGAGTCCAGCAGGACGACCACGTCGTGACCCAGCTCGACGAGGCGCTTGGCGCGCTCGATGGCCAGCTCGGCGACGGTGGTGTGGTCCTCGGCCGGGCGGTCGAAGGTCGAGGAGATGACCTCGCCCTTGACCGACCGCTGCATGTCGGTGACCTCTTCCGGACGCTCGTCGACCAGGACGACCATCAGGTGGCACTCGGGGTTGTTCGTGGTGATCGCGTTGGCGATCGCCTGCATGATCATGGTCTTGCCGGTCTTCGGCGGGGCCACGATCAGGCCGCGCTGGCCCTTACCGATCGGCGACACGAGGTCGATGATGCGGGTGGTCAGCACGCCCGGGTCGGTCTCCAGGCGGAGCCGGTCCTGCGGGTAGAGCGGGGTCAGCTTCTGGAACTCCGGTCGGCCGCGGCCGGATTCGGGCGCCATGCCGTTCACCGAGTCCAGTCGCACAAGGGCGTTGAACTTCTCGCGGCGCTCGCCGTCCTTGGGCTGGCGCACGGCACCGGTGGTGTGGTCGCCCTTGCGCAGACCCGCCTTGCGGACCTGGGCGAGGGAGACGTACACGTCGTTGGGGCCGGGCAGGTAGCCCGAGGTCCGGATGAACGCGTAGTTGTCGAGGATGTCGAGGATGCCCGCGACGGGGATCAGGACGTCGTCGTCGGCGACCTGCGGCTCGTTCGGCGCGAACTCGTCGCGGCCACGACGGCCACGGCGGTCGCGGTAACGGCCGCGACGGCCACGGCGGCCGCCCTCGTCGTCGAAGTCGTCCTGCGGGCCGTTGTCCTGGCGGTCCTGACGACCCTGCTGGCCCTGCTGCTGGCGGTCCTGACGGCCGCCCTGCTGCGGACGGTCCTGGCGGTCCTGACGACCGCCGCCCTGGCCAGCCTGGCCGCCGGCCTGAGCGCCCTGGCCCTGACCCTGGCCGCCCTGGCCCTGGTCGTCGGCCTTGGCACCGCGGTCACGGCGGTCGCGCTGGCGCTCCCCGCGCTCCGCGCGGTCGCCGCGCTCGGCACGGTCACGGCGGTCGCGACGGCCGCGGCCCTCGCCGTCCTGCGCCGGTGCGGAGACGGCCGTGGCCGCTTCCGCCTTGGCGTCGGCCTGCGGGGCGGCGGTGACGGTCTCGGTCTTCTCCTCGACCTGCACGGCGGCGGGGGCCGAGGACTCCGGGCTGCCGGAGGGGGCGGTGGCCCGACGGCGGCGGCGCTCGCCGACCGGGGCGTCCTCGCTGGCCGGCTGCCCGGGGATCTCGATCTGCGCCGGAGCGGCGGCGGGCTTCTCGGCGGGCGCCTCGACGGCGGCCTCGCCCGTACGGGCCTTGCTGGTGGCGCGGCGCTTCGGCTTGGCCTCGGCGGTGTCGGCGGCGCCCGCGGCGGAGGACGCGGCCTTGGGGGCGCTGCCGCCACCCGCCTGCGTCTCCTTGATGACCTCGATCAGCTGGCTCTTGCGCATCCGCGCGGTGCCCCTGATGCCGAGGCCCGACGCGACCTGCTGCAGCTCGGCCAGGACCATGCCGTCGAGGCCGGTGCCGGTGCGGCGGCGCTTGGGTGCGGCGCCCGCGGCGGGGGCACTGGCGTCGACAGAGGTGTCGGCAGCGCCCATCAGATCGGTGGTGTCGCTCACGAAGGGTCCTTCCCTGGAGCGGACGTCGGCCTGTCTGGCTCGGCGACCGGTTGTGCTGTCCGACAACAGTCCTACGTGTGCGAACTGTGCCGGGGCGGTGGTCCGCCGATAGAGATACGGCGGAGAGAAACGTGCATGGGTGGTTCCGGCGAGAAGCCCCCGAGCTGGAAGCGTGGGAATGTCACGCCGATTCCGGAGCGTGCTCGAAACTGCTGGAAGTGATCAAAGCAGTCGGGGAGGCTCCCGGAAGAAAGGTGGTCCCGAATGGGGACACTGAGCACCGAGCCATGGCGGCTTCGGATACGCACTTGAGGTTAACACTACCGGATCCAACAGACATTCCCCCTCTCAATCACCGGCAATCGCGCCCTTCCGCGCGGGCGGCCTGCCCTGGCCGCCCGCTCTGACCAGCCCCGGCTCAGCCGCCCTGGGTGCCCAGCGGAAGTACGCTCGCGCCCGCGGCGTCGAGTGCGAGCCGGTTTGCCGCCCACCCCTCGCCCGCGAGCTGCGCGACCTTGTCGGCCGCGCCGTTGTCGACCAGCGCCAGGACCGTGGGGCCCGCGCCGGAGATGACCGCGGGGATGCCGTCCGCCCGCAGTCGGTTGACGAGTGCCACGCTCTCGGGCATCGCCGGGGACCGGTACTCCTGGTGGAGCCGGTCTTCGGTGGCCGGCAGCAGGAGCTCGGGACGCCTGGTCAGGGCTTCCACGAGCAGGCCCGCGCGGCCCGCGTTGACGGCCGCGTCCACGTGCGGGACGGTGCGCGGCAGCAGGCCGCGCGCGGTCTCCGTCAGGACCGGCTTGGAGGGGACGAAGACCACCGGAACGATGGAATCGGCGGGCTCCATCCGGATCGCCTTGGCGCTGCCGCCGTCCATCCACGCCAGGGTGAAGCCGCCGAGCAGACAGGCGGCGACGTTGTCGGGGTGTCCCTCGATCTCGGTGGCGAGCTCGAGGAGCGCCGTGTCGTCGAGCTTGGCCTCTCCGCCTATGGTCACGGCGCGGGCGGCGACGATGCCGGCGCAGATGGCGGCGGAGGAGGAGCCGAGGCCGCGGCCGTGCGGGATGCGGTTGGCGCAGACGACCTCGAGGCCGCGCGGCTGTCCGCCCAGCAGGTCGAAGGCGGTGCGCATGGAGCGTACGAGCAGGTGGCTCTCGTCCCGCGGGAGGGTGTCGGCACCCTCACCCGCGATGTCGATGTTCAGGCCGGAGTCGGCCACCCGGACGACGACGTCGTCGTAGAGCCCCAGGGCCAGGCCGAAGGCATCGAAGCCCGGGCCGAGGTTGGCACTGCTGGCGGGGACGCGCACCCGTACGGCGGCGGCGCGGAACGCTGGACCGGCCATCGTCCGATGACACTCCTTGTTACTGTGCGAGATCTTCGCTCTTCGCTGGCTCGCTGCGAATGTACTGGAGAACGTACGACACCCGAAGGCCCTCGGGGCAGCACCGCGGTCATATGCACGGTGGCGGATGTAAGTACAGCGTATCGAAGGAAGGTTCTCTCGCGACATAGGGCGCACAGGAGGCGCACGATGCGTGTCGCGGGTGCCGCGGGCTTCGGCCGCACTTTTGTCTTCGTACGGGGTGAGTTGCCGGGTTCCGGAGGGTCTCCGGAGGGCCCGCGGAGGGTCTGGTGAGCCCTCCGGAACCCGGCTCTCGGGTGGTGCGTCAGACCAGGCCGAGGCGGATGGCCGCGGCTTCGGCGTCCACCGGAACGGTGACCGGCTGCGGAGCGCCGGCGATCGCCCAGTCGGGGTCCTTCAGGCCGTTGCCGGTGACGGTGCACACGATCGTCTGGCCGGGGTCGACCAGGCCCAGCTCGGCGGCCTTGAGCAGGCCGGCCACGGAAGCGGCCGAGGCGGGCTCGACGAAGACGCCCTCCTGCGCGGCCAACAGCCGGTAGGCGGCGAGGATCTGGCGGTCCGTCACCTCGTCGATGAAGCCGCCCGACTCGTCGCGCGCCTGCAGGGCGTAGTCCCAGGAGGCCGGGTTGCCGATCCGGATCGCGGTGGCGATGGTGTGCGGCTCCTTGACGACCTCGCCGCGCACGATGGGCGCGGAACCGGAGGCCTGGAAACCCCACACGCGGGGCGTACGGGAGGCCAGGCCGTCGGCCTTGTACTCCTTGAAGCCCTTCCAGTACGCGGTGATGTTGCCGGCGTTGCCGACGGGCAGCACGTGGATGTCGGGGGCGTCGCCGAGCGCGTCGACGATCTCGAACGCGGCCGTCTTCTGACCCTCGATGCGGACCGGGTTGACCGAATTGACCAGCGCGACCGGGTAGTTGTCGGACAGCGCGCGGGCCAGGTTCAGGCAGTCGTCGAAGTTGCCGTCCACCTGGAGGATCTTGGCGCCGTGCACGAGGGCCTGGCCCATCTTGCCGAGCGCGATCTTGCCGCGGGGCACGAGGACGGCGGAGACCATCCCGGCGCGCACCGCGTACGCGGCGGCGGAGGCCGAGGTGTTGCCGGTGGAGGCGCAGATGACGGCCTTCGCGCCCTCCTCCTTGGCCTTGGAGATGGCCATGGTCATGCCGCGGTCCTTGAAGGACCCGGTGGGGTTCGCTCCCTCGACCTTGAGGTGCACCTCGCAGCCGGTGCGCTCGGAGAGCACCTGCGCGGGGACGAGGGGCGTACCGCCCTCACGGAGTGTGACCACGGGAGTCGTGTCCGTGACCGGCAGGCGGTCCCGGTACTCCTCGATGATGCCGCGCCACTGGTGGGTGCGATTGCTGCTCATGGGTCCTTACTCCCCTTCAACACGCATGATGCTGGCGACACCGCGGACGGTGTCCAGCTTCCGCAGTGCCTCGACGGTCCCGGAGAGGGCGGCGTCGGGCGCGCGGTGAGTGACGACGACGAGGGAGGCCTCGCCGTCCTTGCCCTGCTGGCGGACGGTGTCGATGGAGACCCCGTGCTCCGCGAAGGTGGTCGCGACCTGGGCGAGGACGCCCGGCTTGTCGGCCACATCGAGACTGATGTGGTACCGCGTCACGACCTCGCCCATCGGGCTGACCGGCAGCTGGGTGTACGCCGACTCGCCCGGCCCCGTTGCCTCGGCGAGCTTGTTGCGGCAGACGGCGACGAGGTCGCCGAGAACCGCGGACGCGGTCGGCGAACCGCCCGCGCCGGGCCCGTAGAACATGAGCCGGCCTGCGGCCTCCGCCTCGACGAAGACCGCGTTGTACGCCTCGCGGACGGAGGCGAGCGGGTGGCTCAGCGGGATCATCGCGGGGTGCACGCGGGCGGTGACGGACTCGCCGTCGGCGGCGCGCTCCAGGATCGCCAGGAGCTTGATGGTGCAGCCCATCCGCTTGGCGGAGGCGAAGTCGGACGCGCTGACCTCGGTCATGCCCTCGCGGTAGACGTCGTCGAGGCGGACCCGGGTGTGGAAGGCGATGCCGGCCAGGATCGCGGCCTTGGCGGCGGCGTCGTAGCCCTCGACATCGGCGGTGGGGTCGGCCTCGGCGTACCCGAGGGCGGTGGCCTCGTCGAGCGCCTCCTGGTAGCCGGCGCCGGTGGAGTCCATCTTGTCGAGGATGAAGTTCGTCGTGCCGTTGACGATGCCCATGACGCGGTTGATCTTGTCGCCCGCGAGGGACTCGCGCATCGGGCGGACCAGCGGGATGGCGCCGGCGACGGCGGCCTCGTAGTACAGGTCCAGCCCGTGCGTCTCGGCGGCGGCGTGCAGCGCGGCGCCGTCCTGCGCGAGCAGCGCCTTGTTCGCGGAGACGACGGAGATGCCGTTCTCGAAGGCGGTGGTGATGAGGGTGCGGGCGGGCTCGATGCCGCCGATCACCTCGATGGCCACGTCGATGTCGCCGCGTTTGAGGAGGGCGGTCGCGTCGGTGGTGACGAGCGCGGGGTCGATGCCCTCGCGCACCTTGGAGGGCCGGCGTACGGCCACACCGGCGAGCTCGACGGGGGCGCCGATCCTCTGGGCGAGGTCGTCGGCGTGCGTCGTCATGATGCGCGCCACCTCTGAGCCGACCACTCCACAGCCCAGCAGCGCCACCTTCAGCGGACGCGTACGCATCATTCGACCTACGCCTTTCGTCTTCCTTCGGTACCCCGCACGCGGTTTGTGTGCGGGGTGAGAACCAGTCTCACTCAATGGACATCAGTTTCCACCCTCGGTCCATTGAGTGAGACACCTATTTTGGGGGTCTGGGGGCTTCTCCCAGAAATATGCGGATCATCCGAGGTCGAGACGCAGGAGATCTTCCTCCGTCTCGCGTCGGACGATCACACGGGCCTGACCGTCACGCACGGCGACGACGGGCGGACGCAGCGCGTGGTTGTAGTTGCTGGCCATGGAGCGGCAGTAGGCGCCGGTGGCCGGGACGGCGAGGAGGTCGCCGGGGGCGAGGTCGGCGGGCAGGAAGGCGTCCTTCACGACGATGTCGCCGCTCTCGCAGTGCTTGCCGACGACGCGGACGAGCATGGGCTCGGCGGTGGAGGTGCGGGAGACGAGGGTGACGGAGTACTCGGCGTCGTAGAGGGCGGTCCGGATGTTGTCGGACATCCCGCCGTCGACGCTCACGTACGTCCGCAGGCCCTCCAGCGGCTTGATCGTCCCGACCTCGTAGAGGGTGAAGGCGGTGGGCCCGACGATGGCACGGCCGGGCTCGACGGAGATCCGGGGCGCGCGCAGGCCCGCGCTCTCGCACTCCCGCGCGACGATCTCGGTGAGCGCCTTGGCGATCTCGTGCGGCTCGCGGGGGTCGTCGTCGGAGGTGTAGGCGATCCCGAGCCCACCGCCGAGGTCGATCTCGGGAAGCTCGACGCCGTGCTCGTCGCGCACGGCGGCGAGCAGCCGCACGACGCGCTTGGCGGAGACCTCGAAGCCGGCCATGTCGAAGATCTGCGAGCCGATGTGCGAGTGGACGCCGAGCAGCTCGAGCGAGTCGTGCCCGAGCGCGCGCCGCACGGCTTCGGCGGCGGACCCGTCGGCCACGGCGATCCCGAACTTCTGGTCCTCGTGCGCGGTGGCGATGAATTCGTGCGTGTGCGCTTCGACGCCCACCGTCACACGGATCTGGACGGGCTGGCGCACGCCCAGCTCACGGGCGATGTGCGCGACGCGGGCGATCTCCTGGAAGGAATCCAGCACGATCCGCCCCACGCCGGCCCCGATGGCCCGGCGGATCTCCTGCTCGGACTTGTTGTTCCCGTGGAAGGCGATGCGCGAGGCGGGCATCTCGGCGGCGAGCGCGGTGGTCAGCTCCCCACCGGAGCACACGTCGAGATTGAGCCCCTCCTCCTTGAGCCACTTCACGACGGCCTTGGAGAGGAACGCCTTCCCGGCGTAGAAGACATCCGCCTCCTTGCCGAAGGCGTGCGCCCAGGCCCGGCACCGGGCCCGGAAGTCCTCTTCGTCGAGGAAGTAGGCAGGGGTCCCGAACTCCTCGGCGAGCTTCGTGACTTCGATGCCGCCCACCACGACCACACCGTCGGCGTTGCGCTCGACGGTCCGGGCCCAGACCTTCTCGTCGAGGGCGTTGAGGTCGGCCGGGGGCGGGGAGTAGTGCCCCTCGGGCAGGACGTCGGCGTGACGGGGCCCGGCGGGGTGCGCGGAGCGGCTCATCGGTATCTCTCTTCACTGTTCACAGGCGTTCAGGTGCGTCTATGCCGAGGAGGGCCAGGCCGCCGGCCAGCACCGTCCCGGCGGCTTCGGCAAGAGCCAGCCGGGCGCGGTGGGCGGCCGAGGGTTTCTCGTCCCCCTTGGGCAGGACGCGGTACTGGAAGTCGAGCAGCGCGTCCGCCGGCTCGACGAGGTGCCGGACGAGCCGCTCGGGCGCGCGGTGGTGCGCGGCGGCCTCGAGTACGAGGGGGTGGTCGGCGAGGGCGCGGATCAGCTGCGGGGCGTCGGACACGTCCCCGGCCTCCGGGCCGAACCCCAGATCGGCGGCGTTGCGCGACAACGCCCGGCTCCGGGCGTGGGCGTACCGGACGCGGAAGAACTCACTGCTCTCCCCCTGCACGAGCAGCTCGTCGGAAAACACGGGGGTCTCGCGCGCGGGAACGGACAGCATGGCCCACAGCGCGGCATCCGCCCCGTACCGCGCCACGACATCCCCGTCGCGCCGCGCGACGGGCGCGATCTTGAGCGGCTGCGGCGACCCGCCGGTTCCCCGTGCCCCCTGACTGGCCTCGATCCGGCGGACGGCCTCCCGCACGGCCCGCTCCCGCGGCCCGACCGTGGGCACCCAACAGAACGGCTCCACTTCCACGGCACCGCGCTGAAGTACGTCCTCCACCACCTCGGCGGCGGAGCGGGGTGCCAGGACGAAGTTCAGGAAGCCGGCTCCGGTGATCTCGACGTTCTCGATCCCGGGCTCGCCGCCGAGCCGGTCCGCGAGCACCCGGGCGACATCCCGCGGGGCGCGTCGGGCCGCCTTCGCCACGTGGAAGGCGACGGGGGTGGCGTACTCCCCCACTCCCCCGGGCCGGGTCCGCTCGACGACGACCCGCTCGGGCACGGCCGCCTCCGCCGGCAGCTCCCCGTCCTCGACGGCGCAGCGCACGGCGCGTACGACGCAACGGGAGAGGTCGGCGGGGGTCACGGGACCAGCCTAGGGGAGACGCCCTCGCATCACGCGAAGGGTTTCGCCATGTGAACAGAGGAGAGGAGCCGCCCACCCGAAGAGGAGGGAACTCACCCCCTCCCCCTGCCGGCGGGAGCCCCTTTCCTCCCATCGCGCCGGTCCTTGCGCTCGACCAGCCGCCGCACGACCCGTACCAGCTCGGTGGGCTCGAAGGGCTTGGCGACGAAGGCGTCCACCCCGGCCGCGATCCCGGCCTCCACCTCGTGCTGCGTACAGGCACTCACGATCGCAACGGGCACGTCCCGGGTCCGAGGATCGGCCCGCAACTGCGCGGCGGCCCCGAACCCGTCCAGCCGGGGCATGACCACATCGAGGGTGATCACATCAGGACACACGCGATGCACGACATCCAGGCACTCGGCACCATCGTTCGCGGTCACGACCTCGAAGCCCTCCAGCTCGAGATTGACCTTGATCAGCTGCCGGATGACCTTGTTGTCGTCGACAACAAGCACCCGGCCCGAGACGCCTGGCACAACTCGAGAGTAGGTCGAGCCAAGCCCCCGCGTCCGGGTTTTTGCCACTTCCACCCCCTCCGAGCGACCCACCTCCCCCTCCCCCACAAACCGGTTCCTGATCACCCCGCGGAAGCTGGTAGTGTTCAACCCGTCGCCGCACAGCGAACGACACGCCCCCGTAGCTCAGGGGATAGAGCAACGGCCTCCGGAGCCGTGTGCGCAGGTTCGAATCCTGCCGGGGGCACTTCTGCCGGACCAGCACGATCACGCTGCTGACCTGCACGAGTGCCAAGCATGAAGACCTGGACCCAGTCCCACTGAGTCCAGGTCTTTGTCGTTTCTACGCGCTGATCCCGATAGACCTGCGATCGACATCAACCCGGCTCCGACCGCCGCGCAGCACGAGCGCCAGCCCGATGAGTCCCTTTGCCAGGACCCTCAAAGTACGTCTCCCGACCGCTCGTTCAACTGCTCGGGACAGCTCTGGCTCGCTGGAGGGAGTCCCGGCCCGATGTCCGGGCGACGGGCTGGTCCGGTCGGGGCGGCGTGAAGCGCCGTGGTCAGACTGGTGGCTTCTCGACGGTCACCACCCCTGTCACGTTCGACCGGGCCGAGCCGACCGCGAAGAACCAGTTGGGGTCCGCCCCTGGGAGAAGGAGTAGTCCTCGCTCCGTGTCTCGACGGGCATGACGACCGGGCGGCCACCGTTCTTCTCATATTCCGCCAACGCCTCCTCCCGCCACGTGACCTCGTTGTTCTGGAGGAGCACCTGGTCCACGTGAGCCCGGAAGCCCTTGTTGTCGGAGAGCATCTTGTCGACCGGGAGCTCCATGGGGGTGCCGGTGTTATCCAGGTAGTGCTTCATGTGGCGGGAGGCGTCGTTCAGGTCTCCCCCGTCAGCGCCGACGACGAGCAGCTGCATCTTCGTCCTGGTGCTCCAGTCGCTCCAGCCGGGATCTTCTGCTCCGTGCTTGCCGGACCCCCGGTCGGGTGCCACCTGCTTGACCGACGGGTTGAACAGTCCGGCGGCGAGCAGGTCGTCCTTGTGGGCGGTCCACAGCTGCGCCCGGGCGTCGGGGCTGAGCGACTGCCAGAGCCTTCGCAGCTCGGCCTGCTGGGCCTGTTTGACGTCCTCACTCAGGGCGGCCAGTTTCATGGCCCGCGGCAGCTGGTCCTGGTCGAGCGAGGTGTACTCGGCGTGCCCGGCGTTGTACGGGTCGGCGCCGTGCGAAGCGCGCGGGGCCCGGGTGACGGCGGCGTCCACCTCGGCCGCGTGTGCTCTTGGCCTCACGCTGGAGGTCGTCCACCTCCTTCGCGGCACTGCGGACGAATTCCCGGGTGACGGTGGCGTTGCCCCCCTCCCACCGCGCTGCCTCCGACTTCTTCACCAGGCCGTCGCGCACGGTGTCGTGCGGCTTCGCGAGTTCCTCCGCGGCCGTCTTCCGCTCCGTGACGGCTCGTTCGGCTTGCCCAGGTCGAGCGTGATGAGGTCGGTCCAGGTGAGGGTCACTTCACGTACCTCTGTATCTCGGAGACCGACATCGCGGAACCGTCGCGGTGGCGCAGGCTTGCCGCGATGACCTCGTCGTTGTTGGAGCATTCGGCCGCGGCACGGGCGGTCGCCCCGGTGCCGGCGATGTCCGTCTTGCCGCGCAGGTGGCCGTGGACGATGAACGCCTCATGCCCGACGGCGCCCAAGTCGTCCTGCGTGACGACCAAGTCGTACGAGGAGCCGCCTGACACCGTCACCGTCCGCTTGGCATCCGCCCATTCCTCGTCGAACGCCACCGGGCCCCTCCGTAGCTGCACGACACAGGAAGAATCGCCCTAACAAGCAGTACATCAGCGGGCGTTCAGTACGGCGCCCTAGTGATCGAGTTGGCCAACGAGGCGAACGGGATCGTTGTCACCAATGACAACTTCGCCCCGTTCCAGTCAGCCAACCCATGGTTGCGGGCGGACGGCCGCGTGCTCGGTGCCACGATGTCCGGCGGCATGTGGGTATTCAATCCTCGGGTGCCTCCTGCATCAGGTGGTGTGCGGCACCCTCGGTAACTCCTCTGGGTTCGGCACCCGCACGGCTCGGCGCCCTGAGCGGCTTCCAGGCCCGAGGTGGAACCGATCCGGTGGTCTGTACGAGGGAGGTGGGGTTGGGTCTGTGGGTTTGGGGGGTGGGTGGGGGGTGGGGGCGTGCGTAGGGTGGTTGTGAGGCCGCATAGTGCCGTTGACCTGGCGCTTTGCGGGGAGTGAGCTCGCAGAGGATGGGGCGGCGAAGATGCGTGAGCTGGTGGAGACGGCGCGGCAGTGGGTGGCCGAGGGGCGGGCGGGGTATTTGGCCCGGCCCGTGACCGAGCAGGGGTTCGGGCCTCGGGATCCGGCCGGGGCCGTGCTCGTCGATGCGCGGGGGGAGTGCGTCGGGGCGCTGTACAACGGGGTTTTCGACCCCCAGCTCGTTGCGGAGGCGGGGGCCATGGCGCCCGGGGACACCGCTCGGGTGTGTCAGGTGTCCGTCGGGGCGGGTGAGGCCGTCGAGGCCCGGTTGACCTGTGGCGGGCAGGCGGAGGTGCTGGTCCAGCCGCTGGCGGCGATTCCCGCCGAGTGGTGGGAGCTGCTCGGGGAAGGGGCCGGGGTGGCGCTCGTTACTCGGCTGAACGACGCCGCCGACCGGGCCGTCAGTGAGGTCGTACGGGCCACCGAGCCCGCCCGCGACGATGCCGGGCGGCGGGCCGGCGAGCTGCTGGGCACCCGCCGGCCCGGGCGGGACGCGCTGTACGGGGAGTCCGGGCTGGTGCTCGTCGAGGCGTATCCGTCGGCCCCCTACGTCGTGATCGGCGGGGGCGGCGAGCTCGCGGAGATCATCGGGCGGCAGGCCGTCCTGCTGGGCTGGGGCGCGCAGACCGTGGAGGCCGCGGCGGACGCCCTGAAGGTGCTCACGGACCACCGCGACGCGGCCTGCCTGGTGCTGCTCAGCCACGATCCGGAGTTTGATGTTCCGACGCTGCGGGGTGCGCTGGACCTCGGGATCCCGTACGTCGGGGCGCTCGGGTCGCGGCGCACCACCGCGCGGCGTCGCGAGGGGCTCGCCGCCGCCGGGGTGAGCGAGGCCCAACTGGCCCTGGTACACGGGCCGATCGGGCTCGACCTCGGTGCGCGGACCCCGGCGGAGACGGCGTTGGCCATCTGCGCCGAGATCCTGGGCGTGCTCGGCGGCCGCGAGACCCGGGCGCTGCGCGACTCGGACGTGCCGCTGCGGGGGTAGGCCCCCGGGTCGGTCGTCGGTCAGCTACCGGTCAGCTGCTGCCCAGGGCTCGTTTGAGTTGGGCCTTGTTCATGTCCGAGCGGCCGTGGACGTTGCGGCGCCGGGCCTCCGCGTAGAGCTGGTCGTACGTGGGGCCCTGCGCGCCGGAGTGGGAGTGCAGGCCGCCGCGGCGGGACGAGGACATGTCCTCCAGGGACTCCTTGCTCGCGGTCTTGGACTCGCCCGCGCGGGCGCGCTCCTTGTTGACCGTCCGGGCGGCGATCTCCTTGGCCCGTTTCTCGGATTCGCCGCGCTGCTCGGCGCTCTCCTTGATGTGCTCGTACTGGCGTTCTCGTTTGGGGGAAGATCCGCGGGGCGTCATGGCCGCCGGCCTCCTTGCCTGTGCGAGTGTCGCGTGCCCTTGGCGCGTACCCCGGTCGGGGCAAGGTATCCCGGCCTGAAGTGCGCATATCACACCGAAGTGCGGGAAAATGGTGTGTATGGACATGATCCTGAGCGTGGACGCGGTCCTCTCCGACATCGCGTGGTTCTTCGTCGTCGGACTGATCGTCGTCGCAATGCTGCTCGGCGGCTTCAAGCTGGGCCAGCGGGTCAGGGCCAAGGAGCCCCCGCCCCCCACCGCCGAGAGCCAGCCCCACCTGCCGAACGGAGGCGCGGTCCACGAGGTCCGCGAGGAACGGGACGCGGTGGAGATCCCCGAGGGCGGCCTGCGGCCGCACGAGATGCAGGGCTACGGAAACTTCGGGTCCACCACCTCCAGCCATCCGGACGAGGTCCGCAAGGAGCGCGAGTCCGGGTACAAGCCCGTGGAGGGGCCGGGTCCGCACGTACAGCCCGGGGCTCCCCCGGACGCCGGGCGCGGCGCCCACGCCTGAGTCCACCCGATCCCCCTACCCGCCTCTGACCTGCGCCTCCCGCGCAGGTCAGAGCTCTGTCCGCAGTCGGAGCACCTCTGGCGGCGGATGCCGGGCCGAGGTGTGCCGGACCTCCGCCGTGAGCGGCGGGTCCAGGGATCGGAAGGGGACCTCGCCAAGTCCGATCGCGGTGACCGTGGCCGTGGCCACGGTCACCGCCCGGGAGGACGCGACCTCCGCCACCTCCGCGCGCAGCGCCGCCGTCAGCGGGCTCGACACCAGCGGCGTCTCGTCCCCGACCGGCAGGACGAGGACCAGGGCCAGCGGGCGGCGCGGGGTGCCGGTGTAGCCGACCACCGCCGCGTCGCGCACGTCCGTGTGCCGCAGCTTCTGCCAGCCGCGCCGCCCGGCCGGGTAGGTCTGGTCCAGCCGCTTGACGACCAGCCCCTCGATGCCGCTGGCGGGCAGGGTCTCGTACCAGGTGGCGGCCAGCTCCGGGTCCGTCGTCATCGGTACCGGCTGGAGGGGCGGGCCCAGCGGGAGGAGGAGGTCGACCAGGAGCGCCCGGCGGCGCTCGTACGGGCGCCCGCGCAGGTCGAGCCCGGCCAGTTCCAGCACGTCGAAGGCGGCGTACGAGGCCGGCAGGCTCTGCGCCAGTACGGCGGCCCGCGCGGCCGTGGCCGCCGCCCGCCGCTGCACGAGGGCGAAGTCCGTACGGCCCTCGTGCCAGACCACCACCTCGCCGTCGAGTACCGTCCCGGCCGGCAACTGCCGTGCCGCCGCCGCCAGATCGGGGAACGCGCTGGTCACGATCCGGCCGGAGCGGGCCTGGAGCGCCACCTCGGTCTCGGAGCGCAGCACGACCAGCCGGTGCCCGTCGAACTTCGGCTCGTACGCCAGCCCCGCCCCCCGCGGGAGGGTGCGTATGGCAGTGGCCAGCGCTACGCGGATCACGACCGCCCCCCGGGGAGTCTCCCGGCCCGGTCGGGGTCGCTCAGCGGGCCGAAGAGGTCTCCGTCGCGGGCCAGCCGCGGCGCGATGTCATCGGCGAGGAAGACCAGGTCGGCGGGGTTGCGGCAGCCCTCGACCTCCGCCCAGGACACCGGCGCGGACACGGTCGGGCGGGCCCGCGCGCGCAGCGTGTAGGGGGCGGCGGTGGTCTTGGCGGCGGCGTTCTGGCTGTGGTCGACGAAGACCTTGCCGGGGCGCAGGGCCTTGGCCATACGGTGCACGACCAGGTCGGGGAGCTCGCGCTCGGCCTCCTGGGCGAGCTGCTTCGCGTACGCCGACACGTGCTCGGAGGGGGTCGGCTCGAGCGGTACGGCCAGGTGCATGCCCTTGGAGCCGGAGGTCTTGGCGTAGGCGTGCAGGCCGTCGGCGGCGAGCCGGTCGCGCAGCCAGAGCGCGGCGGCGCAGCACTCGACGACGGTGGCGGGCGGGCCGGGGTCGAGGTCGATGACCATCCGGTCGGCGACGGCCGGGCTGCCGGCGGGCCACTGGGGGGTGTGGAACTCCACGACGAGGTTGGCGGCCCACATGAGGGAGGGCATGTCCGCGACGACCACCTGCTCGGCGGAGAGGTCCTCGGAGCGGGGCACGGGGGTGGTCTTCACCCAGGCGGGCGTGCCGGGCGGCGGGTTCTTGGTGAAGAAGAGCTGCCCGTCGGGGCCGTCGGGATAGCGCAGGAAGGACACCGGCCGATTGTGGATGTGGGCGAGGAGCGGCTCCGCGACGGTGGCGTAGTAGTGCAGCACCTCGCCCTTGGTGAAGCCGGTCTCCGGGTACAGGACCTTGTCGAGATTGCTGAGCGCGATGCGACGGCCATCCACCATTGTGATCGGCGTCATACGATGAGACTGCCACGAATCAGGAGGAACCGTGCGATCCATTTGGAACGGGGCGATCTCCTTCGGCTTGGTCAGCATTCCGATCAAGCTCGTGAACGCCACCGAGAGCCACTCGATCTCCTTCCGCCAGATCCACCTCGCCGACGGCGGGCGGGTCCGCTACCGCAAGGTGTGCGAGCTGGACGGCGAGGAGGTGTCGACCGCCGAGATCGGCAAGGGGTACGAGGAGGCCGACGGGTCGATCATCCCGATCACGGACGAGGACCTGGCGCAGCTGCCGATCGCGACCGCGAAGACGATCGAGATCGTTTCGTTCGTACCGGCCGAGGAGATCGATCCGCTGCAGATGGACGCGGCCTACTATCTGGCGTCGAACGGGGCTACGGCGGCGAAGCCGTACACGCTGCTACGGGAGGCGCTGAAGCGGAGCCGGAAGGTGGCGATCGCGAAGTACGCGCTGCGCGGGCGGGAACGGCTGGGCATGCTGCGGGTCGTCGACGACGTGATCGCGATGCACGGGCTGTTGTGGCCGGACGAGATCCGGGCGCCGGAGGGGGTGGCGCCGGAGGAGTCGGTGTCGGTGCGTGATGCCGAACTGGACCTGGCCGATGCGCTGATGGCCACGCTGGGGGAGGTGGAGATGGCCTCGCTGCACGACGACTACCGGGAGGCCGTGGAGGCGATGCTCGCGGCGAAGGCGGGTGGGGCGTTCGAGCCGGCGGAGGCGGTGGTGGAGCCGGCGGGTGGGCAGGTGATCGACCTGATGGCGGCGCTGGAGAAGAGCGTGCGGGCTGCGAAGGCTTCGCGGGGGGAGGGGGGTTCGGGTGCCGAGTCCGGGGCGGAGGCGGAGGTGACGCCGATTCGGCGGAAGGCGGCGGCGGCCGCGCCGAAGGCGGTGGGCGGGAAGAAGTCGACGGCGGCGTCGGCGAAGAAGACGGCTTCGGCCGCGACGAAGAAGAAGACGGCTACGGCGGCCTCGAAGTCGACCAAGTCCGCGGCGAAGAAGTCCGCGTCGGCGGCTGGGGCCGCGAAGTCCGCTTCGGCGGCGACCTCGAAGAAGTCGGCTTCGGCGAAGAAGGCTGCTCCGGCGCGGAAGCGGACGTCCGCCTGACGGGGGTGGGGGTGGCCGGCCGGGCGAGCCGGGGGCGCCGGTTCGGGTGGCTCGGCCCCTCCCCCCGCGCCTCAACCGCCGGCGGGGCTGGGGGTGGCCGGCGGGGCTGGGGGGGTGGTCGGCGGGGCTGGATGTGCCCGGCGGGGGCTGCGTGGGTGCAGGGCCGGAGGGGTGGGCTAGCGGCGGCGGAGCCAGGTTCGTAGGTCTCTGGCCGTTGTGAACAGGGCTTCGACGTCCGGCGGTTTGAGGGTGGTCGGGGATCCGGTGAGGTCTCGGGCGGCCGTCAGGGGCTGGAGGATGCGGATGTCGCGGAGCGTGGGGGCGACCTCCAGGCGGGAGGGTTCGACCAGGGCCAGGGCCGGGGTGACGGGTGCGGTCAGGGCCGCGGTGGCGCGGGCCGCCGCGCGGCGGGTCCAGCGGGGGTCCGGGCGGGGTTCGGCGCGGCCGACCGTGAGCAGGAGGTCGCCGACCACGGCGCGTTGGCGGCGGCCCGGGACCGTACGCACGCAGAAGATCCCGGCGGGGCCGATGAGGAGGTGGTCGATGCGGCCCGCCCCGGGGAGCGGGACGCAGTGCAGGATCCGCCAGCCGTCGGCTTCCAGGGCGTCGAAGGCGTCACCCATGCGCTGCTGGGCCGCCAGGTCCTGGCGGAGCCGGTGGCGGGCCCGGGTGCCTGCGGGGCCGTGTTCCAGTTCGCCCAGCAGGGTCTCGCCCGGGCGGTTCGGCGCCAGGTCCGCGTCTGGGGGCATGGCGAGGCCGAGCAGGTCGGCCGCGGTGGGGACGGGCGGCGGTCCGATGGCGACCGTTCCGCTCAGGTACGGGCGCAGCACCGTCAGGATCGCCTCGCGGTGATCGTCCGCGAGGACGCTGATCCGGTTCGCCTGCCGGTCGTACCACGCCACCGCCTGCCCGTCGGGCAGGTTGACATACAGCCGGCCCCGGCCGGGCCGGCCGCTCGGCAGCACCTTGAGTCCCCGCATGGCCCTCACCCCCGCCGTCCATGGGAGCAGCCCCGGCGCCGCACGGCAATCCCCCGGCGGTGTAACGACTCCGACGGCACCCTGCGACACCGCTGTTACATGAACGGGGCTCTGCCGCAACGGCCGCCGCATAGGTTTGACCCGCCTGGACCCGCCAGGGCTCGAAGACCAGCACCGAAGGACCTCCGTGAGCACCGTCAGCCGCCGCACTCTCGTTCGCGCCGCCGCCGTGACCGCATGCGCCGGAAGCCTGCTGGCGCTGCCCACCGCCGCCGCTCTGGCCGAAGGGGTGCCCGCGGCCTCGTCCGCGCACTCCGCCGCGCCGCAGCGGATGCTCGTCAAGAGCCTCTCCCTCGCCGACGGCGTCTCCACCGCGAAGGTCTACCGCGTCGCCAAGGACGCGTACCAGGCCGACATCCTCACCGCCGACGGCCACAAGGCCACCACGCTGACCAGCCGTGACGGCGTCACCGCCGTCGGCGGTGCCGGGGACCTGCACGCCGCGCTCCGGTCCGACGGGCGGCTGACGTCCTGGATCGGGGACGCCCCCGCGACGGACGCCGCCCACGACGTGGCGGGCGACGGCCACAAGACCGGCACCCGCAGCGGCGGCCAGGTCGTGCCCGCCTCGGCACCGAAGGGGTCGCGTACCGTCGCCGACGGGCCGGCCGACGTACAGCGCCTGAACTCGCTGGCCGACGGGCCGGGCGACGGCATGCTGCTGCTCGCCGCGGGCGGCGGCATCGCGGCCGTCGGCGCCGCCGGACTCGGCTTCGCGATGCTGCGCCGCGGGCGTACGGACGGCTGACGTACGGCTGACGTACGGCCGCGGGCAAAAAGGGCGTACCTCCGCATAAGGTTGACGTGATCGCCGTCGTCGGTCGTCGGTCGTCGTGGCCGGCCGGTCGTCTCGGCCGTTCGCCGTAGTCGTCATCGGCCGGAATCGCCGTCGTACCGTCGCGGGCAGGAGGACGCTGGGGCCGTGAAGACCTTTCCCTTCCGTGCGGGCGCGCTGCTGGCCCTGGTGCCCCTCGTCCCGCTGCTGGCGGGCTGCGGCGAGAGCGGCGGGCTGGCGAGCGCGGGCGCCACCGCGACCGCGAGCGGGCCCGTGCACCTGTGGCCCGACCGCCAGGGCGCCGCGGTGCCGCCGGCCGATCCGGGTGGTGCCCCGCCGGAGTACGTCCAGGGGATCCCGCCCGTCCCGGAGCAGAACGTGCACGCGGTCGACCCGGTGGGCCTCGTCCAGGCGGAGCTGCGGGCTCACCCGGACACCGATGTCGGCGCCGACGGGATGCCGCCCGAGACCGCCGCCGCGATCAGGGCGTGCGGCGGGGAGGGCGCCGCGCCGGGGGCGTGCCCGGTGCTGACGCCGTACTACCGGGACCTCACGGGGAACAACAAGGACGAGCTGATCGTCGGCATCGAGTTCCCGGACAAGATGATGTCCGTACGGGTGTACACGGCGGATGCCGACGGCCGGCTCAACCGGATCATGGCGACCACCGAGACCGTCGTCTCGGTGGAGCTCGCCGGGCGGGACGTGGTCCTGCGCGTGCCCAGCGGGAACAACGGCTACGAGCTGATCACCGCGTGGTCCTGGGACGAGAAGCAGCTGACCATGCTGCCGACGCGCGAGCAGATCGTACGGGTGCCGGCGCAACCGCAGACCCCGGTGAGCCCGGGTCCCACCACCAGCGCCGGCGCGGGCGCGGGCGCGTCGCCGTGAGGCTCCGGCTGCCCGCGTGGACGGCCACGCTGACCTGGAAGTCCGCGTGCTTCATCGTGGTGATGTGCTGTTCCCTGGCCGCCGTCCTGGGTGCGCTGGTGCACGTGGAGGTGACCCGGCAGACCGTGGCCACGGCGCGCGAGAAGGCACTCGCCAAACTGCACGACGCCTCGCGCGCGTACGAGGCGGGCGAGGCCCTGCCGCCCGAGTCGGGGCTCGATCCGGAGGGGCTTCCGCCGCGGCTGCGGGCGCTGGCCGTCGGCGGGCACCGCGGGACGGTCGTCGGCGAGTACCGGGGCCGCCCGACGATGTGGGCGGCGGCGCCGGCGGACGGGCGGGCGCTGGCCACCGCCATCGACTACGGGCAGAGCGCGGGCACGATCAGCGGCCTGGACAACGCGATCATCGGCTCGTCGGTCCTGGCGATCGGCGGGACGCTGCTGGTCGGCGCCTTCGCGGTGACGCGCGTGACGCGGCGGCTGCACCAGACGGCGACCGTGGCCCGGCGGATCACGCAGGGCGACCTCGACGCGCGGGTGGCCGACCCGCGGACGAAGGACCCCTCGCGGCGCCAGGACGAGGTGGCGACGGTGGCCGGGGCGCTGGACACGATGGCGGGGACCCTGCAGGCGAAGCTGGAGAGCGAGCAGCGGTTCACGGCGGACGTGGCGCACGAACTGCGCACTCCGCTGACGGGTTTGCAGGCGGCGTCGGAACTGCTGCCGGAGGGGCGGCCGACGGAGCTGGTGCGCGAGCGCGTACGGACCATGCGGCAGCTGACGGAGGACCTGCTGGAGATCTCGCGGCTGGACTCGGGGAGCGAGGCGGTCGAGACCGACCTGCACCAGCTGGGGCGGCTGACGAAGCGGGTGGTGCGGGCGTCGGGGACGGCGACGGAGGTCGTGATCGTGCGGGACGCGCACGTGGAGACGGATCGGCGGCGGCTGGAGAGGGTGCTGGGGAATCTGGTGGCGAACGCGCACAAGCACGGGCGGCCGCCGGTGGTGCTGACCGTGGACGGGCCGGTGGTGACGGTACGGGACCACGGGGACGGCTTTCCCGACTACCTGGTGGCGCACGGGCCGCAGCGGTTCCGGAGCGGGGGGAAGGGGCACGGGCTGGGGCTGACCATTGCGGTGGGGCAGGCCGGGGCGATCGGCGCGACGCTGGCGTTTCGGGGGGCGGAGGGGGGTGGGGCGTTGGCGGTCCTGACCCTTCCCTTGGCCGGGGGCTCGGCGGGGTAGGGGTCGGGGTGCGGGCAGCGGCCTGCCGGCCGCCCCGGGGCTCTGCCCCGGACCCCGCGCCTCAAACGCCGGCGGGGCTGGGTTTGGCTCCGGCCGGTCCCCTGGCGGGGGGGCTCGGCGGTTCCCGTGCCGGGCTTCGCGGGGCCGGTGCCGGGGCCGGGGTGGGGTGTCGGCCGGGACTGCATGATTTATGGCGCCTCATGCGGATTGACCTGTACGGGCTTGGTGCGCGCCACAAATCACGTTTTACGTCCCGGCCAACACCCCACCCCGTCCCCGACCCCGGCCAACCCCTCCCTCGGGCCGATCCCACCCGCCCATTGCCGTGCACGTTCCAGCGCCGCCGGGCACATTCAGCCCCTCCGGCGTTTGAGGAGCGGGGTACGGGGCGGAGCCCCGAATCCTTGAGCCGCACCTGAGCGGCGGCGCCGGGCACAGTCCAGCCCCGCCGGCGATTGAGGCGCGGGGACGTCAGGGGCGGGGTGGCTTCGTCCAGGGCCAGCGCGGCTTCGGCTTCGGTTTGCGGCCCGTCGGGACGTGGAGGTACTTCCAGCCCTTCTGGAGTCCCAGCCGCTTCGTGTAGCCCGACGGGACGCGTTCGTAGAGGAGCACCGTCGGGGGGCCGCCGTCCGGGGCCGGGACCGGGATCTCGTACCACTTCGGCGGGTGGCCGGTCGGGCCGAGGAGGATCGGGAGGACCCGACCGTCCATCGGGCCGCCCTCGAAGGGGGTGGGTTGGCTTCTCACCCCACCAGTGTCACAGCAGGTGGGCCGCCTCGGAGACCACCGGGATCACCCGGCGGGCCAGGACCCCCACCGGCCCGTCCGCCGATTCCAGGGCGAGGGCGGCGCGGGCGGCGGCCGCGGTCTCCGGGTCCGTGGCCGCGGTGGCGGTCAGCAGGGCGATGAACTGGTCCACCAACCAGTCCCTGAGGGAGTCGACCTCCGGCTGCTTGCCCTCGTCGATCCAGATGAGGGACGCCGCCTCGACGGCGGTGATCCACGTACGGACCATCATGCGCAGCCGTGGGCCCGGGTTGGGGACCCCCAGGTGGACCAGGATCTGCGCGGCCGCGGCCCGGCGGATGCCGTCGACGGTCGCCGTCGTGCGGGAGGTCTCGACGACGCTGCCGCCCTGGAGGAGTGCCGCGAAGCCGGCGTCGTGCTCGTCGACGAAGGCCAGGTAGCGGTCGAGGGCCCGGGTCAGGCGCTGGGTCAGGGGGCCCTGCTGCGGCTCGGCGAAGCACAGTTCGAGGAGGTCGGCCGCCGAGCGCAGGGCGGCCTCGTAGAGCTGCTGCTTGCCGCCCGGGAAGTAGCGGTAGACGAGCGGGCGCGAGACTCCGGCGGCCTCGGCGACGTCGTCGAGGGAGACCTCCTCCGGCGCCCGGTGCGCGAACAGCGAGAGGGCGGCGTCGAGGAGTTGGGCTCGGCGCTCCTCGACGCTCAGTCTGCGGTAGGCGCGTACGGTCATGCCCGCAGAGTAGACGACGCCCATGTCTAGTGCTGTGGCCGGAAAGGTTTGCCGGGTCGCGGCGTCCGGTGCGGTGCATCGCAAGGCGGAGGACCGCGGCTCGTACTGGACGTACTTGCGTGGTCCGACAACGCGGCGAGGTGCCGTGCCGGGCGCCGCGACCCGGTGAACCTTTCCGGTCACAGCACTAGGCGAGGAGGCCCGAGCTCTTCCACAGCTTGCGGCCGACCCCGCGCATCACGCCGATGTCGTCGAGGAAGTCGGTGAGCCGCTTGGCGCCGGTCTGCATGATCTCGCGCCGGTGTCCGCTCGCCTTGACCTGGGCGACGGCCTCGCGCCGGTCCAGGCCGATGTTCTCGTAGACGGCCGGGTTGACGAAGGCGAGCGAGAAGACGCGCGCGGCCTCGCCGCAGCTGATCCGGGTGAGTTCCTGCTCCCAGCGCGGGGCGGTGAGCATCTGGCGGCGCAGTTCCTCGCGGGCGTACCGGACGTGGCGCGCCTCCTCGATGACGTGGATGCGGGTCACGCCGCGGACGAGGGGCTGGACGCGCTCGTCGGGGAAGGTCAGGCGCTGCATCCAGTCGAGGATCTCCTCGCCGAGGAGGGTGCAGGCGAAGGAACCGGGGGTGGTGGAGATGGTCTTGAGGACGCGGGCCAGGTTGTGGTTGACGCGGGAGACCGGGTAGGCGGGGGCGCCGGCCTTCTGGATCATGCGGGCGAACATCATCGAGTGGCGGCACTCGTCGGCGATCTCGGTGAGCGCGTACCGCACGTGGTTGCTGGTCAGGGACTTGTCGTAGATGTGCCGGACCAGGAGCTGCATGAGGATGATCTCGAACCAGATGCCCAGCGAGCCGAGCGCCGCCGCCTCGTGGCGGGAGAGGTCGATGCGCTGCTCCTCCCCCATCTTCTTCCAGAGCGGGGTGTCGTAGAGGGAGAGCAGCTCCGGCGGCCAGTAGTACTTGCCCTCGATCGCCGGGGCGTCCCAGTCGAGTTCCTTGTCGGGGTCGAAGGAGTGCTTGGCGGAGGATTCGAGCAGCCGTTCGGCTATCTGCTCGCGGTCCTTGAGCAGGCCGAGTGCGTCCCTCAGCGCGTTTCGATCGGTCGCGGTCGTCATGGCTCGGGATACCTCGCTCATCGGGTTACCTGCGGTCACTGCTTATGAGACTGCCTGTCAGCAAGGTCGTCAATCCCCCGCGCACGACTTGTTGACCGCGCGTCTACCAACGTGTGACGCTGCCAACTGTCCAGTCCTGCACGGCAGTACGCGAGACGAGGAGGCGTCAGTGTCGACGCACGAGCTCTACACCAAGGACCCGGGCGAGGGCGTCTGGCAGATCCCCGCCTCCGGCTCGGCCCGCTTCAGCTGGGAGTACGACGGGGGCCGCGAGCGGCTCCTCGCGCTCTACCAGAAGGGCAAGGACAAGCAGTGGGACGGCGCCAAGCGCATCGACTGGGACATCGAGGTGGACCCGTACGATCCGCTGGGCACCCCGGACGAGGTGCTCACGCTGTACGGGACGCGGCACTGGGCCAAGCTCACCGAGAAGGACAAGGGCGAGCTGCGACGGCACTACAGCGCCTGGCAGTTCAGCCAGTTCCTGCACGGCGAGCAGGGCGCGATGGTGTGCGCGGCGCGGATCGTGGAGTCGGTGCCGGACCTGGACGCGAAGTTCTACTCCGCCACCCAGACCATGGACGAGGCGCGGCACGCGGAGATCTTCGGGCGCTTCCTGCACGAGAAGGTCGGGATGCTCTACCCGATCAACGACAACCTGCAGGCGCTACTGGGCGACACCCTGCGCGACTCCCGCTGGGACATGCCGTACCTGGGCATGCAGGTGCTCATCGAGGGGCTGGCGCTGGCCGCCTTCGGCATGATCCGCGACACGACGGACAAGCCGCTGCCGAAGCAGATCCTGGCGTACGTGATGCAGGACGAGGCCCGGCACGTGGCCTTCGGGCGGATGGCCCTGCGCGACTACTACAAGCAGCTGACGGACGCCGAGCTGCGCGAGCGCGAGGAGTTCGTGATCGAGGGCTGCTACCTGATGCGGGACCGGCTGCGCGGGGTGGAGGTGCTGGAGAACTTCGGCATCCCGAAGAAGGAGGCGGAGCAGTTCAGCGAGCAGTCGGAATTCCTGCACCTCTTCCGGAAGCTGCTGTTCAGCCGGATCGTGCCGTGTGTGAAGGACATCGGGCTGTGGGGGGAGCGGCTGCAGAAGGCGTACCTGGACATGGGGGTCTTCGAGATGGGCGACTCGAATCTGGATCTGCTGATGAGGCAGGACGAGGAGATCGCGGAGGCGCTCGACCGGGAGCGGTTCGCCTCCGAGGAGGCGGAGCGGGTGGCGGAGGTGCGGGCCGCCATCGCCGAGGGGGAGGTGGCCTGAACCCGTGGGCTCCGCCCCCAGCCCCCTGCGCCTCAATCGCCGGCGGGGCTGAATGTGCCCGGCGCCGCTGGCCAGGTGCGGCTCACAGACCTGGGGCTCCGCCCCAGACCCCGCTCCTCAAACGCCGGAGGGGCTGGATGCGCCCGGCGGCGCTGGATTTTGCCTGGGGACCGGCCGGAGCCAAACCCAGCCTCGCCGGCGATGGAGGCGCGGGGTACGGGGCGGAGCCCCGGGGCGGCCGGCAGGCCGCTGCCTGGGCTCCGAGCCCCCCGGTCAGGGAACCGGCAGGGCCGCCTCCATCACCGCCCTCGCGATCGGCGCAGCCGCCAGGTTCCCGCTGATGTCACCCCGGTTCGCCGCCGCGTCCTCGACCACCACCGCCACCGCGACCGCCGACAGGGGGGCGGACTCCGCCCTGGCCCAGGAGATGAACCAGGCGTACGGGGTCCCCGCGTTGCCGACCCCGTGCTGGGCGGTGCCGGTCTTGCCGCCGACCACCACGCCCGGGATCGCCGCGTTCTTCCCCGTGCCGTTCTCCACCACCCTCACCATCAGCTCCTGCATCCGCAGCGCGGTGGCCGGGTTCATGGCCCGGCCCAGGCTGCGCTGGTCGCCGCGCCGGACCGGGGATCCGTCGTCCTGCGTGGTGCGGTCCACCAGGTAGGGGGACTTCAGCTCCCCGCCGTTGGCGACCGCCGCCGCGACCATCGCCATCTGGAGCGGCGTGGCCTTGGTGTTGAACTGCCCGATCGAGGACAGCGCCAGCTGGTCCTGGCTCATGTCGGTGTCGAAGTCCGACCGGGACACCCACGACGGCACCCGCAGCCCGTCGTCGTTGAACCCGAACCGCTGCGCCGCCTCCACCATCCCGCGCAGCCCGACCCGCACCCCGATCTTCGCCATCACCGTGTTGCAGGACCACTGCACCGCGTCCGCCATCGAGGCGTCCCGGCAGCCCGTGGCCGCGTTCGGCAGCAGGGTGCTGGTCCCGGGCAGCGGGTAGGGGTCGGGGGTCTCGGTCGGCGCGTCCACATCGGAGACCACGCCCGCGTCGAGGGCGGCCGCCGCGGTCACGATCTTGAAGGTGGAGCCGGGCGGGTAGGTCTCGCGCAGCGCCCGGTTGAGCATCGGCTTGGCGGGGTCGGCGTTCAGCCGCGCCCAGGCCTCCTTGACCCGCGTCCCCGTACCGGAGAGCACCGAGGGATCGTACGACGGGCTGCTGACCAGCGCGAGGATCTTCCCGGTGGCCGGCTCCACGGCGGCCACCGCGCCCCGCTTGCCCGCCAGTCCGGCGTACGCGGCCAGCTGCACGCGCGCCCGGATGGTGGTGGCGGCGTTCCCGCCGGCCGGGCGGCCGCGGGCGAGGTCGTACCAGAGCGGGAAGGCGGACAGCCCCGGGTCGGTGCCCGACAGGATCCCGTCCTCGGCGCGCTCGATGAAGCTGGTCCCGTACGTCTGGGAGGAGAAGCCGGTGACGGGCGCGTAGAGCGGGCCGTTCCCGTACGTGCGCTCGTAGCGCAGGAGTTGGCCGCTGTCGCGGGAGCCGGTGACGGGCCGGCCGTCGACCAGGATGTCCCCGCGCGGCTCGGCGTACCGCTCGATGGCGGGGCGTTTGTTGGCCGGGTTCGCGCCGTAGGCGGCGGATTCCCAGAGCTGGACGCGGGCGACGTTGACGAGCAGGGCGACGAGGAGGGCCGCGCAGAAGTACGCGCACCAGCGGATGTAGCGGATCACGCGGGGGCCTCCTGCGGCTCCGGTTCGGGCCTGCGGGCGCTGTCGCCGAGCCGGACCAGGAGCGCGACGATGATCCAGTTGGTGACGACGGAGGAGCCGCCCTGGGCGAGGAAGGGCATGGCCATGCCGGTGAGCGGGATCAGCCCGGTGACGCCGCCCGCGATGACGAACACCTGGAGCGCGACGATCGAGGCGAGGCCGGTGGCGAGCAGCCGGCCGAAGGGGTCGCGCAGCGCGAGGCCGGCGCGGAAGCCGCGGGCGACGAGGAGCCCGTAGAGGAGCAGGATCGCGGCGAGGCCGACGAGGCCGAGCTCCTCGCCGGCGGTGGCGAGGATGAAGTCGGACTTGCCGGCGAAGCCGATGAGGAAGGACTGGCCGTGCCCGAGCCCGGCGCCGAGCAGGCCGCCGGCGCCGAAGGCGAAGAGGGACTGGGCGAGCTGGCCCGGGCCCTCGCCGCGGTCGATGGAGGCGAAAGGATTCAGCCAGTCGTCCACGCGGCTGTGCACGTGCGGTTCGAAGGTCCCGACGGCGTACGCGCCCACGCCGGCCAGGACCAACCCGATCGCGATCCACCCGATCCGCCCGGTGGCGGTGAACAGCATGATCACGAACAGCCCGAAGAACAGCAGCGAGGTCCCCAGGTCCCGCTCCAGGACCAGCACCCCGACGCTGAGCAGCCAGATCGTGAGGATCGGGCCGAGGACGCGGCCCGGGAGCAGGCGCAGCTTCCAGAAGAGCCGGCGCCCGGTGAGGGCGAGGGCGGTGCGGTTCGCGGCGAGGTAGGAGGCGAAGAAGACGGCGAGCAGGATCTTGGCGAACTCCCCCGGCTGGAACGACAGTCCGGCGAACCGGATCCAGATGTGCGCGCCGTTGACCGCCGGGAAGAACACGGGGACGAGCATCAGCACCAGGGCGGCGGCGACGGAGAGGTACGCGTAGCGCTGGAGCACGCGGTGGTCGCGCAGGACGGCGACGACGAGCACGAAGAGCGCTATGCCGAGGGCGGACCAGAGGAGTTGGCTGCCTGCGGTGAGGTGGGCGGGGGTGGTCGCGTCGAGCCGCTGGATGAGGACGAGGCCGAGCCCGTTGAGGAGGACGGCGATCGGCAGCACGAGGGGGTCGGCGTACGGGGCCCGCAGGCGGACGGCGAGGTGCGCGATCAGGGCGGCGGCGGCGAGGCCGGCGGCGTAGTGGGCGGTGGAGGGCGGGATGCGGCCGGCGGTCGCGAGCCCGACGTGGAGGTGGCCGATCACCGAGATCAGGACGGCGCCGGCGAGGAGGGCCAGCTCGACCCCGCGACGTCTGGGCGCGCCGGCGTCGGGGGGTGGTGGCGGGGCGGGCTCCGCCACCTTCGCCGTCAGAGCGCTCATGGGGGAAACGTAGCAAGCAAACGGACGACATGTCCGCTTATGTCATAGTGTGCCGAAGAGTCGTCACAAACGGTCGGAATCAGGAGCCGAGCCTTATGGGACCTGTGGAATTCATCGTCCTCGCCTTCCCCGAAGAACAACTGCGGGTACCGGCGGTCGAGGCCGTGATGGGACTGAGGAAGACCGGGGTGGTCCGGCTGATCGACGGGCTCGTGGTGACGCGGACCGCGGGCGGGGAGGTGCTGTCGGCGGAGTTCGACGAGTTCGTGGAGCTGCACGGCCTGCTGACGGGCCGGGACGTGGCGCGGCTGATCGGCCCCGAGGACGTACGGGAGGCGGCGGGCCTGCTGGAGCGCGGCAGCTGCGCCCTGCTCCTGCTGGTCGAACACGTATGGGCCGAGGACGCGGCCATCGCCGTACGGGCGGCGGGCGGCCGGATCGTGGGCTCGGTCCGCATCCCGCCGGACCGGATCCCGGCGGACCCCCGGGCGGGGGTGGCGTGATGTTCATCCGGCCGGTCGGAGTAACGGTCCACTCGGCGCAGCGCCCGGCGGGCCACCCCCTGCTGCGCGGCCTGCTGGCCCGGGCGGCGGGCGCGGCGGAGTCCACGGCGGGCGCGGTGGGCCCTGACGAACCACCCCGCAGGGGCCTGCTGGCCCGAGCGGTCCAGGCGGCGGAATCCCCTCCGGAACCCCAGCCCGAGCCTGAGCCGGAACCGTCGACACCGGAGCCGGCGGAGCCACCCACGGCCACCATCGCCCCGGAACACCCCCACCCGGGCGAGCCCGTCCCCCCGGCCGACCTGGTGGCGGAACTCACCCAACTGGCCGACCTGACCCGCGAGGGCCTCCTGACCCCGGAGGAGTTCACCGCGGCCAAGACGAGGCTGCTGCGCGGCTGACCGCGGCGCGGGCCCGCGCCATCGCCCCATCGCCCCATCGCCCCATCGCCCCATCGCCCCATCGCCCCATCGCCCCATCGCCCCATCGCCGACCGGAGCGTGACGCCGTACCGGTACCGGGTGCACAGCCGCCAGGCACAAGATCCCACTAATGTCGGCCATGATGAACCGACGACGGCAAAAGACCCTGTCACGGCAACTGGTCGAAGCATCGATGCTCGGACGTACCGCCCGCGCCCGAGCACTTCTACGCGCCGGCGCCCACCCCGAAACGGCCAACTCCGAGGGCACCACCCCTCTGTACGCGGCCGCCGTTCAGGGATCCCTTGAGGCGGTCCGCTGCCTACTGACGGCCGGCGCCTCCCCCGACACGGAAAGCGGACACGGCACCGAGGGCACACCCTTGTGCGCGGCAGCGTGCTGGGGCCACACCTCCGTGGTGCGCGAACTCCTGGCCCACGGCGCGGATCCGAACCTCCGGGAGGACCACGGCACGGGCCGCACCCCCCTCGACTGGGCCCTGGCCGGCCCGCACCCGGAGACGGCCGACGCCCTCATCGCCGCAGGAGCACACCCGCCCCCATCCGGGTGACCCCCCGCGCCCCGCCGACTCCCCTGGCGGATTTGTCATACCGGGCGTGGCAGCATCGGCCGCCTTGGAGGTGATCACATGTCACATCGGCCGCTTCGTGCCGCCTGCATCGCCGCGGTGCTGGTCATGGCCGCGCCCGCCCCCGGCGCCCACGCCGAACCCGGTGCGCCCGCCGCACCCGCCGCACCCGCCGCGCCCGCCGCATCCGCGGAGAACGTCGGTGTCCTGCTCACCCGCCTCCAGGGGCTCTACCAGAAGGCCGAGGAGGCCTCCGAGGCCTACAACGCCACCGAGGAGGCCCTCAAGGCCGGCCAGGGCGAGGAGCAGCGGCTCAACACCGAGCTCGGCAAGGCCCGTACCGCCATCGGATCCGAGAAGGCCCTGCTCGGGCGGCTGGCCCGGGAGCAGTACCAGGGCGGCCGCGGCTTCTCCCCGTACGCCCGGATGCTGCTCGCCAAGGACCCCCAGGCCGCCATGGACCAGCGCCGCCTGACCACCCGCGAGGGCGCCCGGCGGGCCGGCGTGCTCGACCGGCTCGCGCGCGGCGAGAAGGAGGCCGACGCGCTCGCCGCCCGGGCCCGCAAGGCCCTGGACACCCAGCAGACCCTGGCCGTGCGGCAGAAGCAGCACAAGGACGAGGTGAGCCTCCAGCTCAAGGAGGTGGAGCGGGTGCTGGCCTCGCTCACCGCCGAGCAGCTCGCCCGGCTCGGCGCGCGCGAGGCCGAGGACACCGCCACCGCGCAGCGGCAGCTGGTGGACTCCGGCCGGCTGCCCGCCCGCACCGGTACGCCCACGGCCGCCGGCGGCGCGGCCCTCACCTACGCGGCGGCGCAGATCGGCAAGCCGTACGTCTGGGGCGCCGAGGGCCCGGCGTCCTTCGACTGCTCGGGGCTGACCTCGCAGGCCTGGGCGCACGCCGGCCGCAGCATCCCGCGGACCAGCCAGGAGCAGTGGGCGCAGCTGCCGAAGGTGCCGCTGGACCAGCTCCGCCCCGGGGACCTGGTGGTCTACTTCCCCAAGGCCACGCACGTGGCCCTCTACGTGGGCGAGGGCAAGGTGATCCAGGCGCCGCGCCCGGGGGCGAAGGTGAAGGTCTCGCCCCTGGCCGCCAATCCGCTGCTCGGCGCCGTACGCCCGGACCCCGCCGGCACCCCGCTGGCGGAGTTCACTCCCCCGCCCCTGCCCGGGGCGGACGCGACGGACACGGCAGGCACGGCGGGCACGGCGGAGGACGACGACACCGGCTACTCCTCCGAGGAAGCCCCCGAAGCCGCCGAGGCGGACGCCGAAGCCTCGACCGCCCCCGAGACCTCCGCCAGGTAATCCGCCGCGTCCTCGGGGTCGTAGAAGTACGAGTCGAAGTCGGCCGGGTTGTCGAAGCCGTTGGCGAATCGATCCGCCACCGGCTGCAGCTGCCCGGCCGCGCCGATCAGGTTCAGCACGTGCTCGGGCGGAACGCCCAGCATCGCGTTCGTCCACTGGGTCACCGGCTTGCCGGTGGTGAACCAGTACTTGTCGAAGGTCGCCTTCATCCACGCCTCGTCGAACGGGTTGTCCCCGTGCATCAGGATCGAGGAGAGGTACGAGGCCGCGCACTTGGCGGCGGAGTTCGAGCCCTGCCCGGTGATCGGGTCGTTGGCGACGACCACGTCCGCCACACCCAGCACCAGCCCGCCGCCCGGGAGCCGCCCGACCGGGTTGCGGACCACCGGCGCGTAACGCCCGGCCAGCGTCCCGCCCGCGTCCGTGAGCTCCACCTTCGTCGCCCGCGCGTACTCCCACGGCGTGAACTTCTCCATCAGCTCCAGCGTGAGCGCCAGGTGCTCGGCCGGGTCCCTGACCCCGTTGAAGACGTCCAGCGGACCGCCCGGGACGCCCTCCCAGAACAGGATGTCCGCCCGCCCCGAGGTGGTGAGGGTCGGCATGACGAACAGCTCGCCGACGCCCGGCACCAGGTTGCAGCGGACCGCCTCGGTCTCCGGGTGCTCGGGGCGCGGGCCGAGCCCGTGCACGTAGGAGACGGCCAGCGCGCGCTGCGGGGCGTCGTACGGGGAGCGCGCCGCGTCCCGCTCGAACATCGACACCAGCTCGCCCTTGCCGGCGGCGACCAGCACCAGGTCGTACGTGCGGGAGAAGAAGTCCAGATCGGCGACCGAGGCCCCGTGGATGACCAGCTGGCCACCGCGCTGCGCGAAGGTGTCGAGCCAGCCCGCCATCTTCACCCGCTGGTCCACGGACTGCGCGTAGCCCTTGAGGCTGCCGAGCCAGTCGACGGCGCGGCTGGTGTCGGGGGCGGCGACGGACACGCCGACGCCCTCGATCTTCGGGGCCTGCTGCTCCCAGAAGTTGATCTGGAGGTCGCGCTCGTGCCGGAGGGCCGTGTCGAACATGCACTGCGTGGACATCACCCGCCCGGTGCGGATCTCGTCCGCCGTCCGGTTGGACATGAGGGTGACCTCGTAGCCCTTCGACTGGAGTCCGAGGGCGAGCTGGAGGCCGGACTGGCCGGCTCCGACGACGAGTATCTTGCGCATGCGGTTCTCTACTCCGGTGTGGTGTCGAGGGCGTGGCCCACAAGGGTCAGCAGGGCTTCGATGACCGTGAGGCGGCTCCGCGCGTCCATGATCACGACGGGTACGTCCGGCGGGATGGTGAGCGCCTCGCGCACGTCCTCCGGCTCGTACGGGTCCGAGCCCTCGAAGTGGTTGACGGCGACCGCGTACGGCAGTCCGCAGCTCTCGAAGTAGTCGAGGGCCGGGAAGCAGTCGCGCAGCCGGCGCGTGTCGGCCAGGACGATGCCGCCGATGGCCCCGCGCACCAGGTCGTCCCACATGAACCAGAACCGCTCCTGGCCCGGGGTCCCGTACACGTAGAGGACGAGGTCGTCGTCGAGGGTGACGCGGCCGAAGTCCATGGCGACGGTGGTGGTGTTCTTGTCCGGGGTCCCGGTCAGGTCGTCGGTGGGGACGCTCGCCTGGGTCATCACCGCTTCGGTGCGCAGCGGCGTGATCTCGGAGAGGGAGGAGACGAAGGTGGTCTTGCCGACGCCGAAGCCGCCCGCGACCAGCACCTTGACGGCGACGGGTGCGCGGGAGCGGTCGTACTGCCAGGGCTGGACGGGCTCCTCGTCCACGGCCGGCGGCACCGGACGGTCAGAGACGGCGAAGGCCACCGAGCACCCTTTCCAGCAGCGCGCGTTCGGGGCGGCCCGAGCCGTGGCCCGTCCCGTAGACGCGGATCCTTCCCTGGTCGGCGAGGTCGCTGACCAGGACGCGGACCACACCGAGCGGCAGCTTCAGCAGCGCCGCGATCTCGGCGATCGTGCGCATGCGGCGGCAGACCTCGACGATGGCGGGCATCTCGGGCATGCGGTCGGGCTTCTGCGGCTGCGACGCCTTGGTGTCCAGGGCGGCGACGAAGGTCTCGACGTGCAGGACCTGCGTGAAGCGGGTGCGGCCGCCCGTGAGGGAGTACGGGCGGACGCGGGCGGGGCGGCGCTCGGCGCCGCGTATCGGCAGCCGGTCGGAGGCCGGACTCCTCACGGGGTTTTCTCCATCGACTGGCGCAGCTCGCTGCGGACTTCGGGGGTCAGGACGTGGCCGGCGCGGCCGACGAACAGGGCCATGTGGTAGGCGACGACGCTCATGTCGCAGTCGGGGGTGGCGTGCACGCCCAGCAGTGAGCCGTCGCTGATGGCCATGACGAAGACGGAGCCGTGCTCCATCGCCACCATGGTCTGCTTGACGGAGCCGCCGTCCATGAGGGCGGCCGCGCCGGTGGTGAGGCTGCCGAGGCCGGAGACGATGGTGGCCAGGTCGGCCGAGGCGCCCCGCGGGCCCTTGGTGCGGGGCTCCCGGGGGGATTCCGCTCCGGGGTCGGAGGACAGGAGCAGCAGCCCGTCCGAGGAGACGACGGCGACGGAGTTGACGCCGGGTACCTCCTCGACCAGGTCGGTCAGCAGCCACTGCAGGTTGCGGGCCTGGGTGCTCAGTCCGTACGTACTGGGCGCGGTCATGTGCGTGCCTCCTGTGCGGTGTCCCCCTGGTCGGTGTTCCCCTGCCCCCGGTCCTGCCGCCGGTCGTGCTCCTGCCCCTGGTCCTGCGCGTGCTCCCGGTCCCGTTCGAGCTCGGCGGCGACGACGCGCCGGCCGTCCTGGGCGCCCTGGTAGAAACCGCCGAGGCGGCGCCGCAGTTCGTCGGCGTCGACGCGGCGCGGCGGCTCGGCCGGCGCCTCCTCCGCGCGGGCGGTGGCGGCCACGGAACGCGGGGTCCGCTTCGGCAGGCCCTTGTCGGTGACGGCTTCGACGGGGTCGGCGGGGTGGCTGCCCTGGCGGGGGAGCCAGTTCCCCTCGGCGGCGGCGTGGGAGTGCGGCTCCGGCTCGGGCTCGTTTTCCCGTACGTCGGCCACGGGTGCGGCATCGGGCAGCGCGGCCGCATCCGCCGGGTCGGGGTCGGACGCCGCCGGAGCGGCCGGTTCCGCGTCGGGGACGACCCGCGCGAGGAGCTGCTCTTCGGGACCGGGCCCGGCCGGGACCTCCGCCGCCGGGGCCGCGGGGGCCGCCGCCGGGGCCGGGACCGTGAACACCTGCTCGGCGGGCGGCAGCTGGCCGTCCACCGGCGCGGCGTCCGCGACCTCGGGCACCACGCGGGCCAGCAGCTCGGCGGTCGGCTCCCCGGCGGGAGCCGGGCTCGGCTGCCGCCCGGCGGCACCGTCGGACGCCTCGGCAGCCGCCGTGTCCACCGCATCCGGCTCGGCCAGGACGGCCGGGTCCGGCAGGCCGAACTCATCGGCAGCCGCGTCCAGGGCCGCGTCGGCATCCACGGCCGGGTACGGGCCGGCGTCCGCGTCCGAGCCGGCCTCCGCCGCCTCCGGCACCACACCGGCCGACATCTCCTCGGCCGAAGTCGAAGCCGCAGCCGATTCCGGCGCGTCCGCAGCCGCCGCCGACTGCCCGGCTCCGCGCAAGCGGCTCGGCAGGGTGTTCTCGTTCGCCTCCGCGATCACGCCCGGCAGGTGCAGCGCGGGCGCGCCCGACGCGCCCAGCGTGTGCACCGGGGCGGCCGGCGGGGTGGCGGGCAGGAGGGCCGCCGGGACGACGACCAGGGCCTCGGTGCCGCCGTGCCGCGGGGCGCGCAGCTCCGCGGTGACCCCGTGCCGCGCCGCGAGCCGCCCGGCCACGTACAGGCCGAGGCCCAGGCCGTGTTCCGACTCGGGTTCCTCGTCGTAGGCCTCGGGCGTGGACAGCCGGGCGTTCAGCGCCTCCAGCCGGTCCTCGGTGACCCCGATGCCCTCGTCGACGACGGACAGCACCACGTCGCCGGAGTCCAGCAGCCATCCGGACACCTTGACCTTGGCGTCCGGCGGCGAGAAGGTCGTCGCGTTCTCCAGCAGCTCGGCGAGCACGTGCGAGAGGTCGTCGGCCGCGTGCCCCGCCACCTGGGTGTACGAGGGCAGCGCCGCGAGGTCGACGCGCTCGTAGCGCTCGATCTCGCTGACGGCGGCCCGCATGACGTCGACGAGCGGGACGGGCAGCCCCTGCCCGTGGCCGTGTTCCTGACCGGCCAGGACCAGCAGGTTCTCGTTGTGGCGGCGCATCACGGTCGCCAGGTGGTCCAGCTTGAAGAGGGTCGCGAGCCGGTCCGGGTCCTGCTCCTTGGACTCCAGCTCCTCGATGACCGCGAGCTGCCGCTCCACCAGGCCCAGGGTCCGCAGCGACAGCGAGACGGAGGTCGTCGACATGACGCGGCGGTGTTCCGCCAGACCGGCGCGCAGCGCCGTCAGCTCCTCCTCCAGCACCTCGCGGCTGGAGGTGAGGGCATCGTTGCGGCCGATGATCCGGCGCCGGTCGGCGTCGAGCCCGGCGATGCGGGTGTGCAGGGAGACCGTCTGGTCGCGCACCGCGTTCAGGTGGCGTACGACCTCGGCGAATTCGTCGTTGCGGCCGGTGAAGCGCACCGGCTCGACCGAGCCCTCGGGCGTCGCCAGCCGCTCCGCGCCGCGGCGCAGGACGGACAGCGGCCGGGTCAGCGAGCGCGCCACACCGGTCGAGAAGCCCACGGCGACGAGGAACAGCACGCCCATGAGCGCGACCATCGCCTCCAGCCGGGTCACGTCGTCGTCGCGCTGCGAGGCGAGCGCGGAGGCGCGCTGGCCGGCGAGGGTGGACTCGACGGACCGCATCCGGTCGACTCGGGCGGTGAGCGCGGAGCCGACGGCGGCCCCGTCGGTCTTGCGGTCGGCCGCCGACAGCGTGGGCCGCTCGGTGAGCCGCTTGAGGTAGTCGTCGGCCGCCTTGACCTCGGGGCCGGTGACGGTGGCGGCGAGGGTCTGGCGCACGTCGGGGCGCGCGGCCCGCGCGAAGTCGTCCAGGGCGGCCTGCTCCCGTACGCGCGCCCGCTGGGCGGCGGTGGTGAGTTCGTCGACCACGGCGGAGTTGGGGAGCTGATCGCCGCGGGGCACGGCCAGCGCGGCGAGGAGCAGTCCGCGGGTGGCGGAGGCCTGCTCGACGGCCTGGCCCAGCGGGGCCAGCGGGCGGGTGGTGGCGAGGGCGGCCCCGGCGCGCGGCGGGGTCAGTTCGGCGAGCCGGTCGCCGGGGGCGAGGAGTTCCGCGATGACGCCGGCGTAGGCCTGGTGGGCGGCGAGGGCGCTGCCCTTGCCGTCGACGGACTCGGTGCGGACGGCCTGGATGCGGCCGAGGGCGCGGGCGGTCTCCTCGTCGGCCTCGGCCTGGACCTCGGCGAGCTGCCGGTCCGTTCGCGCGGTGCGCTCCTGGACGGGGCCCTTGGCTCCGCCGGGGCGGCCCTTGGCTGCGTACTCGACGACGGCGTCGCGCTCGTCGCCGAGGAGGTGCGCGAGGGTGAGGGTCTGGCTGCTCTGTTCCGCGAGGGTGACCAGGCGCTGGGAGTCGCTCAGTTCCCGGGTCGCGGAGACGACGGCGGGGGCCCCTGCCGCGAGGACGGTGAGGCCGGCGACGGCTACGCCGACGACCAGCCTGCGGCGCACGCGGACGCGGCGTCCTGCGGGGGCCGGGCCGTCGATGGCGGTGCCGTTCTTCCGAGACCGCTTCTTCTGCACCGGTGCTCGCAATCCTGTACGTGTGCTTTTGCTCGTCTACTCGTGTGGCCGAGGTAACGGCCGGTCAACAAGTAAACGCCCCCTGCCCCCTCGTACCGCCACAGACCTTTGCAGTGTGATGGGGAGAGAGCCGCACAACGCCCACCCGGCCACTCGAACGAGTGAACATCACGGATGAGTTGGCAACCAACTCGGACACCTGGTGCCAGAGCGGTTCCGTGGACAGGCGGTTGAAAGATCGATGCGGGCTTTGGCAGTATGCCCGCCCACATTCCGGCTGCGGCCCGAGCGGGCCTCGGACGGCCCCGGGCCGCCGGTCGGACGGACAGGGCCGCCCTCTTGCTTCATTGGTACGGACCTGCCCGCGTGCGGAGTGCCCCGGCGGGCAGAATGTCCGCATGCGCATCGACCTCGCCTCGGCCCCCGGCAACCCGGAACGCCCCAATGAGGACTGGCTGTCGGCCGCGATCCCCGCCTCGGGCGGGGGTGTGCTGGTCGCGCTGGACGGGGTCACCCCGCCGCGCGGCGAGGACGGGTGCGTGCACGGGGTGCCGTGGTTCGCGGCCCGGCTCGGCGGCCGATTGACCGAACTGTCCGGATCGCGGCGGGACATGCCGCTGGACCGGATCCTGGCGGAGGCCGTCCGCGCGACGGCCGACGCGCACCGGGACACCTGTGACCTTTCTCACGTACGGACGCCGCAGGCGACGGTGGTCGTGGTCCGGTGGGACGAGGCGTACGTGGAACACCTCGTGCTCTCGGACTCCGTACTGCTCCTGGAGGGGCCCGGGGGCGAGGTGACGGCGGTGCTCGACGACCGGCTGGACCGGATCCCGCGGGAGGCGCTGCGGTCGGCGGCCGCCGCGGACGCCCTGCGGAACGCGGAGGGCGGCTTCTTCACGGCGGCCGCGGACCCGGCGGTGGCGGCCCGGGCGGTGACGGGGCGGACGCCGCGCGAGCGGGTCCGGGCGGTGGCCGCGCTCACGGACGGGGCGAGCCGGTGGACGGACACGTTCGGGGAGGGCGACTGGGCGCAGTGCCTGGCGGTGCTGCGGAAGGAGGGCGCGGAGGGGCTGATCGCCCGGGTCCGCGCCATCGAGTCCGACCCGGCCAGGCCGGCGGCGCGGCACAAGCGGCACGATGACGCGTCGGCGGCGTACGCGGAGCTGTAGGGGCTGGGCGGGGGCGGTTCCGGCGGGGCCGGTTCGAGCGGGGCTGGTTCCGGCGGGGCCGGTTCCGGTGGGGTCAGCACCGGCGGGGTCAGCACCGGCGGGGCCGGGCGCGCGCCGGGGCACCTCCTCGGGCGCCGAACGTGGCCAGGGGTCGGGGAGTGACAGCCTTGTTGTGTTCGGCGCCCTGCGGGGG
>NZ_JBHWUO010000005.1:120812-130522 GCF_042736975.1 Streptomyces sp. NPDC059989 | reverse complement strand
GGCGCCCCGGCACACACCCGGCCCCACCGGCGCTGACGTGAGGAGGCGGCCGCGTTCCGGGCCCTGCGGGGGCGCCCCGGCACACACCCGGCCCCACCGGCGCTGACGTGAGGAGGCGGCCGCGTTCCGGGCCCTGCGGGGGCGCCCCGGCACACACCCGGCCCCGCCGGCGCTGACGTGGGGAGGCGGCCGCGTTCCGGGCCCTGCGGGGGCGCCCCGGCGCCCGGCTGGCCCGTCGGCGCTAGCGCCGGGAGGCGGGCGGACTACTCTGCGCCGGCGTTCAACTGGTGCAGCAGTCGGGCCAGTTCGGCGACTTCGCCTCGGTCCCAGTCGGCGAGTTTGCGCATGTACTGCTCGCGGCGGGCGTCCCGTACGCGCAGGAAGCGCTCGCGGCCCTCCTCCGTGAGGCCGACCAGGAAGGCCCGGCCGTCGGCGGGGTCCGGCTCGCGGGCGACGAGGCCGAGGACCTCCAGGGCCCGCAGCTGGCGGCTCATGGTGGCCTTGCCGACGCCGAAGTAGGCGGCGAGCTCGGTGGCCCGCTGACGGCCGGCGGCCTCCAGGCGGGTGAGGAGCCCGTACGCGGCGGGTTCCAGCTCGGGGTGGAGGGCGCGGGCCATCTCGCCGGAGGAGGCGCGGGCACGCCGGAGGAAGACGGACAGCTCCCGCTCCAGGGCAAGGAACTCCTGGTCTTCGCTCGCGTGCACGTCCGCTCCTTCGGTGGCCAGTGTGGTGGGGGCCAGTATTTCGCAGCGGACGTGCCGCCGGCCCGGGACCCCGCCGGAGCGGGAACCCGGGCCGTGGACGGGGCCCGTCACGTGGCGGCCTGGTGGGGGCGTCGGCACCGCCGGGACGCTCCGCCCGCCGGTTTCGGTGGGGCCGGGTGTGTGGCGGGGCGCCCCCGCAGGGCGCCGAACACAACAAGGCTGCCACTCCCCGACCCCTGGCCACGTTCGGCGCCCGAGGAGGTGCCCCGGCGCGCGCCCGGCCCCGCCGAAACCGGCCCACCGCCCGGGCGGCCCGTCAGGTAGCGGGCGTTACTGTCACCGCCGCCTGGGCCGGGCGCGAGCCGAGGTACCCCGGCGCGCGCCCGGCCCCGCCGAGACCGGCCCACCAGGCCACCGCCACCGCCCGGCGGACCGGTCACGCGGCGGGCGTTGCCGTCACCTCTGCCTGGGCCAGCGCGCGCCCGGCCCTGTCGAAACGGGCCCACCAGGCCGCCGGCGGGCCCGTCACGCGGCGGCCGTTACCGTCACCTCCGCCTGGGACAGCGCGAGCTCCAGTACCTGGCGCACATCCGTCACCGGGTGCACCTCCAGCCCCTCCAGCACCTCGGCCGGGACGTCGTCCAGGTCGGCCTCGTTGCGCTTGGGGATGATGACGGTGGTCAGCCCGGCCCGGTGTGCGGCCAGCAGCTTCTGCTTGACGCCGCCGATCGGCAGGACCCGCCCGGTCAGGGAGACCTCGCCGGTCATCGCCACGTCGGTGCGGACCTGCCGTCCGGAGAGCAGCGAAGCGAGGGCCGTCGTCATTGTGATGCCCGCGCTCGGGCCGTCCTTGGGCACCGCGCCCGCCGGGAAGTGGATGTGCACGCCCCGGTCCTTCAGGTCGGCGACCGGGAGTTCCAGTTCGGCGCCGTGCGAGCGCAGGAAGCTGAGCGCGATCTGCGCCGACTCCTTCATGACGTCGCCGAGCTGCCCGGTGAGGGTCAGCCCTGCGGCCCCGGTCTCCGGGTCGGCCAGCGAGGCCTCCACGAACAGCACGTCGCCGCCCGCGCCGGTGACCGCGAGGCCGGTGGCCACGCCGGGGACGGCGGTGCGCCGTTCGGCCGGGTCCTGCGCGGACTCCGGTACGTGGTGCGGCCGCCCGATCAGCCCGCGCAGGTCGTCGGCGCCGATCCGGAACGGCAGCTCCCGCTCCCCCAGCTCGTGCTGCGAGGCCACCTTGCGCAGCAGCCGCGCGATGGACCGCTCCAGGGTGCGCACGCCCGCCTCGCGGGTGTACTCCCCGGCCAGCCTGCGCAGGGCGTCCTCCTCCAGGACCACCTCGTCGGCGCCGAGCCCGGCGCGCTCCAGCTGGCGCGGCAGCAGGTGGTCCCGCGCGATCACGACCTTCTCGTCCTCGGTGTACCCGTCGAGGCGGACGAGCTCCATCCGGTCGGCGAGCGCCTCCGGGATGGCCTCCAGGACGTTGGCGGTGGCCAGGAAGACGACGTCGCTCAGATCGAGTTCCACCTCCAGGTAGTGGTCGCGGAAGGTGTGGTTCTGCGCGGGGTCCAGGACCTCCAGCAGGGCGGCCGCCGGGTCTCCGCGGAAGTCGGAGCCCACCTTGTCGATCTCGTCGAGGAGGACGACGGGGTTCATCGAACCGGCCTCCTTGATGGCGCGGACGATGCGGCCCGGCAGCGCGCCGACGTAGGTCCGGCGGTGGCCGCGGACCTCGGCCTCGTCCCGTACGCCGCCGAGCGCGACGCGGACGAACTTCCGCCCCATGGCGTGCGCGACGGACTCCCCGAGAGAGGTCTTTCCGACGCCCGGAGGCCCGATCAGCGCGAGCACGGCCCCGCCCCTGCGTCCGCCGATGACGCCCATGCCGCGCTCGGAACGCCGCTTGCGCACGGCGAGGTACTCGGTGATGCGGTCCTTCACGTCGCTGAGCCCGGCGTGCTCGGCGTCGAGGACGGCCCGCGCGCCGCGGATGTCGTACTCGTCCTCGGTCCGCTCGTTCCAGGGCAGTTCGAGCACCGTGTCCAGCCAGGTCCGGATCCAGGAGCCCTCCGGGGACTGGTCGCTGGCCCGCTCCAGCTTCTCGACCTCCCTGAGCGCGGCCTCCCGTACCTTCTCGGGCAGGTCGGCGGCCTCGACGCGGGAGCGGTAGTCGTCGGACTCCTCGCCGTCCTTCTCCCCGTTGAGCTCGCGCAGTTCCTTGCGTACGGCCTCCAGCTGGCGGCGGAGCAGGAACTCGCGCTGCTGCTTGTCGACGCCGTCCTGGACGTCCTTGGCGATGGACTCGGCGACGTCCTGCTCGGCGAGGTGGTCGCGGAGCCAGGTGACGGCGAGCTTGAGCCGTGCCACGGGGTCGGCGGTCTCCAGCAGTTCGACCTTCTGGGCCACGGTCAGGAAGGGCGAGTAGCCGGAGTTGTCGGCGAGCGCCGAGACGCCCTCGATCTGCTGGACCCGGTCCACGACCTGCCAGGCCCCGCGCTTCTTGAGCCAGCTGGTGGCGAGCGCCTTGTACTCCTTGACGAGCTCGGTCACGGAACCCGGCAGCGGGTCGGCGAGCCGTTCGTCGACGCTCTCGCCCTCGACCCAGAGCGCCGCCCCGGGCCCGGTGGTCCCGGCCCCGATCCGGACCCGGCCGACACCGCGGATGAGCGCTCCGGGATCCCCGTCGGAGAGCCGACCCACCTGCTCGACGGTCCCGAGCACACCGGTGCCGGCGTACTTCCCGTCGACCCGCGGTACGAGCAGCACCCGGGGCTTTCCGCTGCGGACCGCCGCCTGGGCGGCCTCGACCGCCCCGCGCACCTCGGCGTCGGACAGGTCCAGCGGAACGACCATCCCAGGCAGCACGACCTCGTCGTCGAGCGGCAGCACGGGCAGGGTGAGCGTTACGGACGTCGAAGCCATGATCTTCCCTCCGGCAGTGAAGTTGAGCTATGCCGACTCAATGCATCTGCGCGACCCGATGTTCCCCAACACCCGTTCGCCCGGGGCGAACAGCCGGTCCGGAGGGAGTCAGGAGGGGTCGGGAGGGGGTCGGGAGGGGTTAGGAGGCAGCGCGGAACGCCGTGGCGCGCACGGTCGTGCCGCACAGCGCGAACGCGCCGCCGTCGTCCGGTCCCAGTTGGAGGTGGCCGCCGGCGATGCCGACGACCGTGGACGGCGCGACGAACGGTTCGGCTCCGGAGGCGCAGTAGCCTCCGGCCTCGCCGAGGACCGGGGTGAACGAGACCCGGGTCTCGGCCGCGCCGCCGACGCCCAGCCGCACCGGCCGTGCGGCGCCCTGACGGACCACGGAGAGCGGCCTGTTCCGGTCCGGCGAACCCTGGCCGGCGAGGGCGAGGGTGGGGTGGCCTTCGAGGACGCACGGCCCCGGGCCTTCGTTGATCACGACGATCCGCACCCCGTCCGCCCCCACGCGCTCGGCGCTGTTCGCCACGAGCCGGCTGTGGCTGCACGGGGGCGCGGACGGCCCGGTGGCCCCCTCCGCCGAGGCCGGCCCCGCACCGGCCAACGCACCGCCGGCGAGTACGGCGACCGCGAGGAACGTGCGCCGCCCCCGGGCCGGGCGGGGCTTCGCTGCACGGCTCATGGCTGCTCCACGAGGTGGCGGGCGCCGCCGGGAGACTCCGGCATCCCTCCCAGCGTGGCACCGGCCCGCCCCCCCTGCCCGGCGGAAGCCCCGCCCGCGGTCACCGGCCCTGCGCGGCGATCCGTACGTCGCCCGAGGTGGTCTTCGCGGAGAGGAGGGAGGAAGCCGAGGGATCCTCCGGGAGGGACACGTCGCGGCTGCCCGACGTGGTGGACACCGCGAGCCGGTAGGCGGCGGAGGGGACCTCCAGGCTCACGTCACCCGAGCCGGTCTCGGCGTCCACGGAGTCGGGCACCCGGCTGAACTCCACACGGGCATGGCCGGAGTCGGAGCGGACGTGGGCGCTCGGCCCGGCGAGGGCGGCCGCGGTGATCGATCCGGACGAGGTACGGATCTTCAGCGGCCCGGCGATGCGGTCGGCCGTGACCGCGCCGGAGTCGGCCTCCACCTCGGCCCCCGCCACGCCCGTCACGGTGATGCGGCCGCTGCTGCTTTCGAGCTTGACCGTGGCGGAGGCCGGCACCTCCAGGCGGTAGTCGACGTAGCAGTCGCCCGCGCAGCCGTCGCTGAAGGTCAGCACCCCGCCGGTGACCCTCTGACCGGGCGTCGGAACACCGCCGCCGCGGTAGTGCACCGTACGCCGGACGGCGACGCCGGCTCCGGAGCCCGGGGTCACCTCGATCGACCCGGCCCGTGCCCCGGTCACCTCCACCGCGCTGACGGCCTCGGTCACCGTGGCGTCGGCCGTCGCCGTCTTCTTCGCGCCGTCCCCGAAGGAACAGCCGGCGAGCAGCACACCGGCCCCGAGGGCGACGACGGCGGTGCGGGCGAAACGAACTGAGGTGGCGTGAGAGGTCATGCACCGATCCTCCCGCCGCACTCCCCGCCGCCCGATGGTGCCGGTACCCGAACCCCTGGTGGGGTTAACCCCCGGACCTCGGCACGGTGGGGGCGCAGCACACGCGCCGCGCCCCCACCTCGCCCCGTCGTCCGCTGCGCAGCGCCTCAGCCGACGACAGGCGGAGCCAGAGGAGCTATCTCCCGCTCGAAGAAGGCGAAGAAATCCTCTCCCCGCTCATAGAGCGCGTTGAATCCGGCCGATACGTCCTCGATGAGCTCCGGATTCGTGAACCGATTTGCTCCTGCCGCATTCCCGTCGCTGTCGTACACCACTTCGTACATGACGACGTCCCCGAGGATCACCACCTCGGGCACCGGGCGCACCTTCTCGATGTCCGCGATTTTGCGGGCATCCATCACCCGGATGTTGTCCCCCAGTTCCACCCGCAACCTGAGCACATGCAGCTCCCATTGCACATAGGGGGTGACGGGAAATTCCACCACGCGGAGGCGGCGCTCCAGAATGCCGAGGCGGGCAGCCTTCTCGAATTGACGCGCATACACCTCACGCTTCTCCTCGACGAGGGAGACCGCCCTTCCCCATTCCCCCGAGGAGAAGGCCTCCCAGCTCGGGAAGCCCCTTTCCTTGAAGTGCTGCCCGCGCTCCAGTTTGTTCAGGAACCGAATGCCGCCCTCGTAGAACCGACGGAAATCCTCGTGATAGTTCGGACGTTCCAGAGGCTCAGAAACCGCATCCTGGAACGAATCAAACATTGGGAATGTCCGGCTTCGCCGCGATGATCATATTCCTTGGGATTACCACGAGTCGCTCATCAGCCCCGATGGACACCCCCTCGGGCAGGACTTTTCCGAGCGATGCGGTCAGATCCCTTCCAATAATTGCGACATCACCGTTGTCCAGCTCCCACATATCAGGGCAGTCGGGATTGTCAGTCGTGTTCCCCAATTCGCGAGGCGATTTACCGAGACGCCTCTTGAATCCAGCTGTCGGATCGGCTTCCCACGGCCTGGTCACAGTTTTCGCTCCCCACGCTCGACTCAGTGGAGGCGAACCGTAGCGGCCGACACCCTCGCCGAGCAAGGCTTGCGCGCGACTTCCAGCCGGATACTTGCAGATGGCACGTGCCGCCGAAACGGTCCATCACCCCTGCCACACGGAGAGCAGCCGTAATAACGCTTGACCATTACAGAGTGTTAACATAAAATCCCATCAGGATTAAATTGTTCACTCTATTACCGCAAATCCGGAAGCTAAATAGCCACATCCAATCGGGAGTGCCATGGATCCGGAGCTGAATTCATTCGCGCGCGACCGCGCCACCGGTCGGCGATGAGTGGTGCGATGGACGGCCGCGCCGAGGACAGCGGTCGCGTCTACCAGGCATCGGGTGATCAGTACATCAATGAACACCACCACTACGGCGGCACGGACCCAGTGCTCCACGGCCCGGATTCGGTACGCAGCCCGGCGGTCGGCCGGACACCGCTGGTGCTGCGCGACCGCACCGAGGTGCTGGAGCGGTTACAGGCAGCCGTCGCCGACGGGCGCGGCGGCGAGGTCTACGTCCTCCACGGGATGGGCGGCTCCGGGAAGACCGCGGTGGCCTGCTCGCTGTTCCGGTTCGCCACTTCCGTGACCGGCCGGGTCGGGCTGTGGGTCAATGCCTCCGACCGGGCGAGCCTGCGGGCCGGCATGCTTGCCGTCGCGGCCGATCGGGGGGCGGGCAACGGCGAACTGCTGGCCGCCCGCAACGGGCTCCGGCCGGCCGCCGACCTCGCCTGGGAGCATCTCGACCGTTCCGCCGAGCCCTGGCTGCTGGTGCTCGACAACGCCGACGATCCCGAGATCCTCCGCGACGGCAACTGGCTGCGCACCAGTGACCGCGGCACCGTCGCGATCACCACGCGCAGGGCCGCCTCGCGCTGGTGGCCCGGCGCGGAACTGCAGCACATCGGGGTGCTGCCACGGGACGACGCGGCGCTGGTGCTGTGCGATCTCGCTCCGCACAGCGGCACCCTGGAGGAAGCGGCCGCGATCGCCGACCGGTTGGGGCGCCTGCCCCTCGCGCTCACCCTCGCGGGCGGCTTCCTCTCCCACCAAGTACTCGACCCGTGGACGATGGACCTCTACGGGCGCCGGCTCGACGAGGGGGAACGCGTCGAGCTCATCGACCAAGGAGCTGAAGCCTTGTCCGAAGAGGACCCCCGCCACCTGGTGGGGCGGACCTGGCAGCTGACACTCGACGCGTTCGAAGCACACGGCCTGCCCGAGGCGGCCGCCCTGCTCAGGCTGCTGGCCCGGTTCGCCGCCGAACCCCTGCCGCTCTCCGTACTGAACCGCCCCGAGATCGGCGGGGCCCTGCCTCGCAGCCGGTCCGAGACGGCACTTCGGGCCCTGCTCGACCAATCGCTCACCGAACTGGTCGATGTCGGCGTGCGGTGCGTGCAGAGTCACGGGGTGCTGCTCGACAGCGTTGCCTCGGCCACTCCCGGCGAGCGGCTCGCCGCTCTCGACACCACGGCCTTCCGCCTGCTCGACGCAGAGGTCCCGGCCCTGCCCGATGCCGGACCGTACGACCTGCGGCTACGGCTGCTCGCCCCGCACGTCCTCGCACTGCTGGGCCGTGCCGTCGAGCCGGCGACCAAGGCCGGTGTCCTCGGCCTCGCAGGGCGCCTGTCCACGGCTCTGCACCGCACCGGCGACTACCTGGGCGCATGGGAAACCGCCCATGCGGCGGCGGCTCTCACGGAGCAGGCCCTCGGTACGGAACACCGGCTCGTCCTGGCCGTACGCTCCCGGGCCGGCCGGGCGCTCTTCCGGCTCGGAAGGTATTGCGAAGCCGAATTGCTGTTCCGGGGCGTCCGCGGTGAACAGGAGCGGCTGTTCGGGGCCGACGATCCGGACACCCTGGACAGCAGCCACGGACTTCAGCTCGTATGGGCCAATCTCGGCAGACGCGAAGAAGCCCTCGCACTGCTCCGGTCGACCGTGCGGGGCCGGCGGGAGGCGCTGGGGCCTTCACATCCGTTGACCCTCCGCTCCCGGTCCAGCCTGCTGGCCATGCTGACCGCCTCCGAACTCGGCTCGGTGGAAGGAAGGGAACTGCTCTCCCTGCCGCCGGAATGCGTCCGGTATCTCGGCCCCGATCACACGGTCACCTTGGGCTCCCATCACAACTACGCCTGGGCGATGTACGTGTTGGGGAATTTCGAGGCGGCCGACGAGTCGATCAGAAGGGCCGTGGACGGATACAGACGGCGATTCGGTCCCGACTATCCGATCGCGCTGTCGGCCCAACAACTCTTCGCCCGTACGCAGTCGGCGCTCGGGCATCGCGCATCGGGCCTCGAACTGATGGCGGATGTGGTGGCGAGGCGTACGCACAGCCTCGGCCCCGATCATCCCTTCACGGTCGCGAGCCGGGCATTGTGGGAGGAATTCAGGAAAGGGGACGGGCAGCCGGACCGGTGACGACGGGGCGGTGGGGCGAGGGGAGGCCCCATTCGCTCCAGGAGCCGTCGTAGACCGCCGGGTCGGGGTATCCGGCGAGGGTGGCGGCCAGGGCCAGGACGCAGGCGGTCACTCCGGAGCCGCAGCTGAAGTAGAGCCGTTCGCGGGCGCCGGCCAGGGCTTCGAAGGCCGCGCGGAGTTCGCCCGGCGGGCGCATCAGGCCGTCGGGCCGCCGGAGTTCGCCGAAGGGGAGGTTGAGCGCGCCCGGCATGTGGCCGCCGCGCAGGCCCGGGCGGGGTTCGGGGGCCGTGCCGGCGAAGCGCTCGCGGGTGCGGGCGTCGAGGACGGCCGCGGCCGGGTCGGCCAGGGCGGTGGCGACGGCCGCGGCGTCGACCAGGAGCCCGGCGCGGGGGCGGGCGGTGAAGGAGCCGCGCGGCCCCTGGTACGCCGGGGCGGTGGGCTCGACGGGCAGTGCGGCGGCGGTCCAGGCGGGCAGGCCCCCATCGAGGACGGCGGCCCGGTCGAAGCCCATGGCGCGCAGCATCCACCAGGCGCGGGCGCTGGAGTAGATGCCGGCGCCGTCGTAGACGACGACGGTGGAGGTGTCGTCCACGCCCAGGGCCCGCATCGCCTCGGTAAACTCCGCGGGCCCGGGCATGGTGTGCGGGGCGGGGGCCTTGTGGTCGGACAGCTCCCCGTCGAGGTCGAAGGGCCGGGCGCCCGGTATGCGGCGGCCGGCGCCGCGGTGGGGCCCGACGGAGGCGTCGAAGAGGACCAGCCCGGGCTCCCCTAGCCGCTCCGCCACCCAGTCGGCTCCGACCAGCGGGCCGGGCGGGGGGCCCGTAAGGGGGCCTGGAAGGGGGTCCGCTGTCGCGGCGGACAGCGGACCGGCCGTTGCGCAGGGCAGGCCGTCTGTCGTCGGCTTCACCGCCACGGCCTTCTCGGGCATGGGCATTCGGCACCTCCGGAGGGGGTCGGCGGACCGACGCCGGGGATCCCCCGCGGGGGGGCCCGGCGGTGACAAACAGGCCCCCCCCACCACCACCGGGGCACCCGCCGCCCGACGCCCCCCCCCCCCGCCGCCGCC
>NZ_JBHWUO010000005.1:0-120802 GCF_042736975.1 Streptomyces sp. NPDC059989 | reverse complement strand
CCTCGGAGTTCTGGGGTTTGGTCATTCGCAACCTGCGGTGGGGGTCGGCGCACCCCCGCGGGCGATCGGGGGTTTGGTACCGCGTCTGTACGACACGGTCCGCCCCATCCTCCTCGGGGCCCGCGGCCGCCGGACGCCCGGCCCCGGCGCTGCCGACGCGGGCTAGCGGCAGGTGTTCGGGCGGGCGTAGACCGCCACGCGGGCGCCGTGCACCTCGGTGATCGAGCACAGGTCGAACCAGGCGGACAGCGTCTGCCGTTTGACCGCCTCGCGCGGGTACGGGTCCACCGGCTGGCCGGTCGGGTCCAGCAGGGCGATGACCCGGGGGGAGGCGATCAGTGCCTCGCGGATCGCCACCGAGGGCAGTTCGGTGCCCTGGAGGCTGCGCGAAGCCGCCGGGGTGCGGTCCAGCGCCACGTCGCGCAGGCTCCCGTAGAGCTGGGGTGAGGACAGCAGCCACTCGCGCCGGCGCGACGGGAGGAAGACCACCGCGTCACCCGGCCGGGCCCGTTCCCGGACGGCGGCGGCAACGGCGAGGACGTCGTCCTTGCGGCTCTCGGGCGTGCGCAGCCACACCGACCAGAAGGCGCAGGGCACGAGCAGCGCGCCCACCAGCAGCCACGGCCACCACCCGCGGGCCGCCGCGAGCCGCGCCCCGGCCAGGAGGGCGAGCCCGGCCAGCGCGTAGAGCACGTACCGGTCGACGTACCAGGGGTGGAGGAGCGAGACCGCCATCAGGAGGCCGGGAGGCAGCAGGGCGAGCGGCACGGCCACCCGTACGAGGTCCCTGTTCCCGGCGCCTCGCGCGAGCAGCAGCACCGCGCCCGCGAGCACCCCGTACGCCGCCCAGTCCTGCCAGCCCGGCCGCCCGAGCCAGCCGAGCTGCTGCGCGGCCTGGCGGGCGCTCACCAGGGCCAGCGGCAGCAGCAGGGCGGCGACGGCCCCGGCGGCGATCCGCCAGCCGCGCGAGCGCCAGGCGGTGAAGGCGTGGGCGAGCAGGGCCAGGGCGGCGAACTCGTGGAGCCAGCAGCCGAGCAGCAGGACCAGCGCGTACGCCGTCCACCGCTCGCGCAGCATCAGGTACGTCGCCCAGACCACGGCCGCGGCGACCAGGGCGTACGAGCGCCCCTCCTGGGCGTACATCTGCACGGGCGGCAGCACGGCGTACACCAGCCCGGCGAGCAGCGCGGCCCGCTCCCCCGCGAGGCGGTGGGCGATCGCGGCCACCCCGGCGGCCGCGAGGGCGGTGGCGGCGACGGAGGGCAGGCGCAGGGCCCAGAGGCCGCCGTCCCAGGCCAGGAACACGCCGTGCATCAGGAGGTAGTACAGGCCGTGCACGGCGTCCACCTGGCCCAGCAGCTCCCAGAGCCCGCCGAGCGGCCGGTGGGCGACCTGCCAGGTGACGGATTCGTCGCGCCACATGCTGCCGCCGCGCTCCAGGCCCCAGAGGCCCAGGAGGACGGCGAGCAGCGGGGGCAGCACGCGCCAGGGGGCGATGCGGCGGCGGATGGCGGCCTCCTGGTGCTGTCGTATCGGGTGTGGGCACTCCATACTCGGGGTTCGGGCCGAGTACCTGCGGAGGTGGGTGTGCGAGCGTTCCGGGCGGCGGCGGTGGCGACGGTGACCGCGGTGCTGAGTGCGGTGGTCCTGGCCGGGTGCGGGCCGTCCGGTTCCGGTGCCGGCTCCGGGGGCGATGGTGACGCTCCTCCGGCGACCCCGACGAGCGCCGGCTCGGCGCCCGCGACGCCCCCGGCCGCGACGCCCCCGCCCGCGACGCCCCCGGCCACCACGACGCCTCCGGCCGCCTCCCAGCCCCCCGCCGCCGGGGAGACCCTGGTCCGGGTCAGCCGCAGCGGCGGTTTCGCCGGCGAGACGCACACCCTCATCGTCAAGGGCGACGGGTCGTGGACCCGGCTGGACGGCAAGGCCAAGCAGGAGGGTTCCGGCAGGCTGGAGCAGGCGGATCTCGACGCCCTGCGCGCCGCCCTCACGGAGGCGGACTTCGCCCGCCTGCCGCGGATCGCGACGAGCAGCCCCAAGATCTTCGACGGGTTCTTCTACGCGTTCGTGCACGGCGGGTACGAGGTCGCCGCCGACCAGGGCGCCCTGTCACCGGCCCTCGACAAGGTGCTGGGCCTGCTGCCCTCCTTCACGAACGGCTAGGCGGCGATCTCCCGCAGCTGCCGGTCCAGGTACGCCCGCAGCCGGGCCGGCATGTCCACGCTCCCGGGGTCCAGCACCCACTGGATCTGCAGGCCGTCCATGACCGCGAGGAGCTCCCGGCCCACGGCCTCGCAGTCGGTGCCGGGCCGCAGTTCGCCGCGTGCGACGCCCGCCTCCAGCAGCTCGACGGTGTAGCCGAGCACGCGGGCGTAGCGCTGCCGGAAGTAGTCGTGCGCGGGGTGCCCCGGGTTGCTCGACTCGCCGACCAGGGTGTTGAACATCCGGACGATGCCGGGCCGCCGCTCGTTGTCGGCGGCGAGCGCGACGACGGTGTCGAAGTGCGCGGCGACCGATCCGGCCGGCTCGCTGAACAGCCGCTCCACGTCGTGCTGCTCGCTCTGTGCGAGCACCGACAGCAGCAGGTCCTCCTTGCTGCGGAAGTGGTGCAGCAGCCCGCCCTGGGTGATCCCGCAGCCGGCCGCGATCCGGGCCAGCGAGGAGGCGTGGAAGCCCCACTGCGCGAAGTGTTCGACCGCGGTGTCGAGGATCTTCTGCCGGCGGGCGTCACCCACCGCGTAGGTCCCCCGGCCGGCCGTTCGCCCCTTGTCCTGTGCCATGCGGACCACCCTAGGCCCGCCCCTTTCCGCCGCCCCCGGAAGAGTGATCCAGGTCACTTCCGAAAACCTAGTGGGTGCATGGTTTTCGCGTTTACGTTGGGCACCCGGTCGGCGACGAGGCCCGCAGCGCCAGGCCGCGGCCCCGCAACCCCTCAGGAGCCCCCGTGAACACCCCCGCCTACAAGGACGCCTCGCTCCCCGTGGACCTGCGCGTCGAGGACCTGCTCTCCCGGATGACGCTGGAGGAGAAGGCCGGCCAGCTCTTCCACTCCATGCTGATGATGAATCCGGACGGCACCCCGGTCACCGAGACCGACGGCTCGATGCTGCCCTTCACCACCCCGGAGCTGATCGAGGGCCGCCTCCTCACGCACTTCAACCTCCTGGGCACCTACGGGGCCCGCGAGATGGCCCAGTGGCAGAACGCCGTCCAGGAGATGGCCGCGGCCACCCGCCTCGGCATCCCGGTCACCCTCTCCACCGACCCCCGCCACGCCTTCACCGACAACGTCGGCGCCTCCTTCAACTCCGGCGCCTTCTCCGCCTGGCCGGAGGCCCTGGGCCTGGCCGCCATCGGCGACCCCGAGCTGGTCCACCGCTTCGCGGACACCGTCCGCCGCGAGTACCTGGCCGTCGGCTTCCGCGTCGCCCTGCACCCGCAGATCGACCTGGCCACCGAGCCCCGCTGGGCCCGCCAGACCGGCACCTTCGGCTCCGACGCCCGCCTGACGGGTGAGCTCGTACAGGCCTACGTACGCGGCCTGCAGGGGCCTGAGCTCGGCCCCGAGTCGGTGTCCGCCATGGTCAAGCACTTCCCCGGCGGCGGCCCGCAGAAGGACGGCGAGGACCCGCACTTCGCGCACGGCAAGGAGCAGATCTACCCGGGCGGCATGCGCGAGCACCACCTGGAGCCCTTCAAGGCGGCCATCGCCGCCGGCTGCGCGCAGATGATGCCGTACTACGGCCAGCCGATCGGGACGGACTGGGAGGAGGTCGGCTTCGGCTTCAACAAGGGCGTGGTCACCGGCCTGCTCCGCGAGGAACTCGGCTTCGAGGGCATCGTGTGCACCGACTGGGGGCTGCTCAACGACGCGACGATCTTCGGCCAGACGCACCCCGCCCGGGCCTGGGGCCTGGAGCACCTGGACGTCGCCGAGCGCGCCGCCCGCGCCCTGGACGCCGGATCCGACCAGTTCGGCGGCGAGCAGTGCCCCGAGGTCGTCGTCGAGCTGGTCCGCTCCGGCCGGATCCTGGAGTCCCGGATCGACGAGTCCGTACGCCGGCTGCTGCGCGAGAAGTTCCGGCTCGGCCTGTTCGAGAACCCGTACGTGGACCCGGACGCGGCGGCCGAGACGGTCGGCCGGGCCGACTTCGCGGCCATGGGCGCCGCGGCCCAGCGCCGCTCGCTCACCGTCCTGACGAACGGGCGCGGCACGCTGCCGGTCTCCGGCCGGCCGAGGCTGTTCGTGCGGAACGTGGACGAGGCCGTCGCCGCCGGGTACGGCGAGGTCGTGGCCGACCCGGCCGACGCCGACCTGGCCGTTCTGCGCCTGCGGACCCCGTACGAGCCGCGCGAGAACATCTTCGAGTCCTTCTTCCACTCGGGTTCGCTGGCCTTCCCCGAGCCCGAGCTGGCCGAGATCCTGGCCCTCCTGGACACCGTCCCGACCCTGGTCTGCATCAACCTGGAGCGGGCCGCCGTCATCCCGGAGATCGCCGAGCGCGCGGCGGCCCTGATCGCCGATTACGGCGCCTCGGACGACGCCCTGCTGGACGTGGCCTTCGGCCGCGCCGTGCCCGAGGGACGGCTCCCCTTCGAGCTCCCGCGCTCGATGGCGGCGGTCGCCGCCTCCCGCCCGGATGTGCCGAACGACACGGAGGACCCGGTCTTCGCGCACGCCCACGGGCTGCCCTTGTAGGGCCCACACAACGCGAGGCGCCTGACCGCCTCGCCCGCCGGGTGCCGTTCCCGTGGGGGGTGCGGCACCCGGTACATACCCCGCTCCACCAGGGCGTTCCGTACAAATACCCTGTCCGAACCCGACATAGCCGCAGGCCGGTGCCTCCTCTACGCTGCACCCCACCACGCAGATCTTCAGGGGCGGACCGGGACATGGAACAGACGCACACCACCCACAACAACACCTCGGCGACCCCCGGCGCCCAGCGGCGGGTACTCGTCGTCGAGGACGACCAGACCATCGCCGAGGCCATCGCGGCGCGCCTGCGCGCCGAGGGCTTCCAGGTACAGACGGCCGCGGACGGGCCTGCCGCCGTCGCCGCGGCCGAGAGCTGGCTGCCGGAGCTGCTGGTCCTGGACGTGATGCTGCCCGGTTTCGACGGCCTGGAAGTCTGCCGCCGGGTCCAGGCGCAGCGGCCGGTACCGGTGCTGATGCTGACCGCCCGGGACGACGAGACCGACCTGCTGGTCGGTCTCGGGGTCGGCGCGGACGACTACATGACGAAGCCGTTCTCGATGCGCGAGCTGGCCGCGCGGGTGCACGTACTGCTGCGGCGGGTGGAGCGGGCCACACTGGCCGCGCACGCGCCGCGCGGGGCCACGCTGCGGCTGGGCGATCTGGAGATCGACCACGCGCAGCGCCGGGTCCGTGTGCAGGCCGAGGACGTGCACCTGACGCCGACCGAGTTCGACCTGCTGGTGTGCCTGGCCGGGACGCCGCGGGCGGTGCTCTCGCGGGAGCAGCTGCTGGCCGAGGTGTGGGACTGGGCCGACGCGTCCGGGACCCGTACGGTCGACAGCCACATCAAGGCGCTCAGGCGCAAGATCGGCGCGGAGCGGATCCGTACCGTCCACGGCGTCGGGTACGCCCTGGAGACCCCGGCCCAGTCGTGAGCGCCCCGTCGGCGAGGCAGCGGGAGCAGGACCGGCAGCGGCAGCAGCACCGGCACCAGCCACGGCCGCGCCAGCGGCCCGCCGGGGGGCTGCAGCCCTTCTCGCCCTTCTCGATCAAGACCAAGCTGGGCACCCTCGTGGTGGTCTCGGTCTTCATCACGACGGGCCTGCTGCTGGTGGCCCTGCGCACCGACACCGAGCTGCGGTTCATCACGGTCTTCTCGGTGATCGCCTCGATGCTGATCACCCAGTTCGTGGCGCACAGCCTGACCTCGCCGCTGGACGAGATGACGCGGGTGGCCCGGGCGATCTCCCACGGGGACTACACGCGCCGGGTGCGCGGGGCCGGGCGCCGCGACGAGCTGGGCGACCTGGCCGCCACGATCAACCTGATGGCGGACGACCTGGAGGCGGTGGACCGGCACCGCAAGGAGCTCGTCGCCAACGTCTCGCACGAGCTGCGCACGCCGATCGCCGCGCTGCGGGCGGTGCTGGAGAACGTGGTCGACGGGGTTTCGGCCGCCGATCCGGAGACCATGCGCACGATGCTGAAGCAGACCGAGCGCCTCGGCCGCCTCGTGGAGACCCTGCTGGACCTGTCCCGGGTGGACAACGGGGTGGTCCCGCTGAAGGCGCGCCGCTTCGAGGTGTGGCCGTACCTGTCGGGCGTTCTGAAGGAGTCCGCGCTGGCGGCCGCCGGGCGGCCGGGGCTGCTCTCCGGTTCGGGCGGGCACACGCGCAACGACGTGCACCTGCACCTGGACGTCTTCCCGCCCGAGCTGACGGCGTACGCGGACGCGGAGCGCCTGCACCAGGTCGTGGCGAACCTGATCGACAACGCGGTCAAGCACAGCCCCCCGCACGGCCGGGTCACGGTCCGCGCCCGGGCCGGCGACGCGCCCGGGAGCCTGGCGCTGGAAGTCCGGGACGAGGGCCCCGGCATCCCGGAGGCGGAGCGGCACCGGGTCTTCGAGCGGTTCAACCGGGGCAGTGCCCGCGGCGGCGACGGCGGCACGGGCCTGGGCTTGGCCATCGCGCGCTGGGCCGTGGAGCTGCACGGCGGGCGGATCGGAGTGGCCGAATCGTCACGGGGCTGCCGCATCCTTGTCACCCTTCCGGGCAGCTCGCAGGCAGCGCGTTGACGTAGGGTTCGAGTGGGAAGGACATGATCTCGGCCACACGTATCCGGGGTCCGTCAGGGGTGCGAAGCCATGGGGGCCGCAACCTCGGTGCCCCCTACCCGAACCACGCTAGTTTCCCGCCATTCAGGGCGGCGAAACCCGCCGTTCGATGTGACCTACATGACGGATGTACCGCCCGGTCTGCATCTGGCGGCCCAGGAGGCGTAGCCTTTATTCCCGCTGTCCATACCTTGTGAAGCGGAAGAGGGCGGTTGCCGCCGTGTCGCCACAGTCCCCCAGTAACTCGAGCACCACGACCGAAGCAGCAGAGGGCGGGAAGACCCCTGCCTCAGGCTTCGGCGCCAATGAGTGGCTCGTCGACGAGATCTATCAGCAGTACCTCCAGGACCCGAACTCGGTCGACCGGGCCTGGTGGGACTTCTTCGCCGACTACAAGCCGGGGGGCGCGGTCGCTCCCGCTCCGGTGAAGGCGGAAGAGCCCAAGAAGTCCCCGACGACGGACGGCGCCTCCGCACAGGCCGCCGGTACCGCCGCAGCACCGCAGGTTTCCGACGCCGCCGCCACGGGGGCGGCGCGCGCCGCCGCCGCGCCGCCGACCTCTCCGCCTGTGTCAGCTCCTGCCCCTGCTCCTGCCACCCCCTCTGGTGCCCCTGCTGTGACTGTCACCTCCCAGGCCCCGGCCGCCGCACCGGCCGCGCCCGCCTCCCCCTCCGTAGCCCCGCAGAAGGCCGCGCCCGCCACCGAGGCCCCCACGGGCCCCGAGCTGGTGACGCTCCGCGGCCCGGCGGCTGCCGTCGCGAAGAACATGAACGCCTCCCTCGACGTCCCGACGGCCACGTCCGTCCGCGCCGTCCCGGTGAAGCTCCTGTTCGACAACCGCATCGTCATCAACAACCACCTCAAGCGCGCCCGGGGCGGGAAGATCTCCTTCACGCACCTGATCGGCTACGCGATGGTGCAGGCGATCAAGGCCATGCCGGCCATGAACCACTCCTTCGCGGAGAAGGACGGCAAGCCGACCCTGGTCAAGCCGGAGCACATCAACTTCGGCCTCGCGATCGACCTGGTGAAGCCGAACGGCGACCGCCAGCTCGTCGTCGCCGGCATCAAGAAGGCCGAGACCCTCAACTTCTTCGAGTTCTGGCAGGCCTACGAGGACATCGTCCGCCGCGCCCGCGTCGGCAAGCTGACGATGGACGACTTCACCGGCGTGACGGTCTCCCTCACCAACCCCGGCGGCCTGGGCACCGTGCACTCCGTGCCCCGCCTGATGCCCGGCCAGTCGGTCATCATGGGCGTCGGCTCCATGGACTACCCCGCCGAGTTCCAGGGCACCTCGCAGGACACCCTGAACAAGCTGGGCATCTCCAAGGTCATGACCCTGACCTCGACCTACGACCACCGGGTCATCCAGGGCGCGGCCTCCGGCGAGTTCCTGCGCATCGTCGCGAACCTGCTCCTCGGCGAGAGCGGCTTCTACGACGACGTCTTCGAGGCGCTGCGGATCCCGTACGAGCCGGTCCGCTGGAACCGCGACATCGACGCCTCGCACGACGACGACGTCACGAAGGCCGCCCGCGTCTTCGAGCTGATCCACTCCTACCGGGTCCGCGGCCACGTCATGGCCGACACCGACCCGCTGGAGTACAAGCAGCGCAAGCACCCCGACCTCGACATCACCGAGCACGGCCTCACCCTGTGGGACCTGGAGCGCGAGTTCGCGGTCGGCGGCTTCTCCGGCAAGTCGATGATGAAGCTCCGCGACATCCTCGGCGTGCTGCGCGACTCGTACTGCCGCACCACCGGCGTCGAGTTCATGCACATCCAGGACCCGAAGCAGCGCCGCTGGATCCAGGACCGCATCGAGCGCCCGCACACCAAGCCGGAGCGCGAGGAGCAGCTGCGCATCCTGCGCCGGCTGAACGCGGCGGAGGCCTTCGAGACCTTCCTGCAGACGAAGTACGTCGGCCAGAAGCGCTTCTCCCTGGAGGGCGGCGAATCCGTCATCCCGCTGCTCGACGCCGTCATCGACTCGGCCGCCGAGGCCCGCCTCGAAGAGGTCGCGATCGGCATGGCCCACCGCGGCCGCCTGAACGTCCTCGCGAACATCGTCGGCAAGTCGTACGCGCAGATCTTCCGCGAGTTCGAGGGCAACCTCGACCCGAAGTCCATGCACGGCTCCGGCGACGTCAAGTACCACCTGGGCGCCAACGGCACCTTCACGGGCCTGGACGGGGAGCAGATCAAGGTCTCGCTCGTCGCCAACCCCTCACACCTGGAGGCGGTGGACCCGGTCCTGGAGGGCGTGGTCCGCGCCAAGCAGGACATCATCAACAAGGGCGGCACGGACTTCACGGTCCTGCCCGTGGCCCTGCACGGCGACGCGGCCTTCGCCGGCCAGGGCGTCGTCGCCGAGACGCTCAACATGTCTCAGCTGCGCGGCTACCGCACCGGCGGCACCGTCCACGTCGTGATCAACAACCAGGTCGGCTTCACCGCCGCCCCGGAGTCCTCGCGTTCCTCGATGTACGCGACCGACGTGGCCCGCATGATCGAGGCGCCGATCTTCCACGTGAACGGCGACGACCCGGAAGCGGTCGTCCGTGTCGCGCGTCTGGCCTTCGAGTTCCGCCAGGCGTTCAACAAGGACGTGGTCATCGACCTCATCTGCTACCGCCGCCGCGGTCACAACGAGTCCGACAACCCGGCCTTCACGCAGCCGCTGATGTACGACCTCATCGACAAGAAGCGCTCGGTGCGCAAGCTGTACACCGAGTCCCTCATCGGTCGCGGCGACATCACCCTGGAAGAGGCGGAGCAGGCGCTCCAGGACTTCCAGGGCCAGCTGGAGAAGGTCTTCGCGGAGGTCCGCGAGGCCGCCACGCAGCCCGCGATCAACCCGCCGGTCTCCCCGGCCGCGCAGGCCGACTTCCCGGTCGCGGTGAACACCGCGATCTCCCAGGACGTCGTCAAGCGCATCGCCGAGTCCCAGGTCAACATCCCCGAGGGCGTCACCGTCCACCCGCGCCTGCTGCCGCAGCTGCAGCGCCGCGCGGCGATGATCGACGAGGGCACCATCGACTGGGGCATGGGCGAGACCCTGGCCTTCGGCTCGCTGCTGATGGAGGGCACCCCGGTCCGGCTGTCCGGCCAGGACTCCCGCCGCGGCACCTTCGGCCAGCGCCACGCGGTCCTCATCGACCGGGAGACGGGCGAGGACTACACCCCGCTGCTCTACCTGTCGGACGACCAGGCCCGCTACAACGTCTACGACTCGCTGCTCTCCGAGTACGCGGCCATGGGCTTCGAGTACGGCTACTCGCTGGCCCGCCCGGACGCGCTGGTCCTCTGGGAGGCCCAGTTCGGTGACTTCGTCAACGGCGCGCAGACCGTCGTCGACGAGTTCATCTCCTCGGCGGAGCAGAAGTGGGGCCAGACGTCCGGCGTCACCCTGCTCCTCCCGCACGGCTACGAGGGCCAGGGCCCGGACCACTCGTCCGCCCGCCCGGAGCGCTTCCTCCAGATGTGCGCGCAGGACAACATGACGGTGGCCATGCCCACCCTCCCGTCCAACTACTTCCACCTCCTGCGGTGGCAGGTCCACAACCCGCACCACAAGCCGCTCATCGTCTTCACCCCGAAGTCGATGCTGCGTCTGAAGGCGGCGGCGTCGAAGGCGGAGGAGTTCACGAACGGCAGCTTCCGCCCGGTCATCGGCGACTCGACGGTGGACGCGAACGCGGTCCGCAAGGTCGTCTTCTGCGCCGGCAAGGTCTACTACGACCTGGAGGCCGAGCGCGAGAAGCGCGGCATCACCGACACCGCCATCATCCGCATCGAGCGCCTCTACCCCCTCCCGGGTGCGGAGCTCCAGGCGGAGATCGCCAAGTTCCCGAACGCGGCGAAGTACATCTGGGCCCAGGAAGAGCCGGCGAACCAGGGTGCGTGGCCGTTCATCGCCCTCAACCTGATCGACCACCTCGACCTGGCGGTCGGTGCGGAGGTCCCGGCGGGCGAGCGCCTGCGCCGCATCTCCCGCCCGCACGGCTCGTCCCCCGCGGTGGGCTCGGCCAAGCGCCACCAGGCGGAGCAGCAGCTCCTCCTGAACGAGGTCTTCGAGGCCTGATCCCCACGCGGTACAGGAAGGCCCGGCTCCCCCACGGGGAGCCGGGCCTTCCGGCGTTTCTTCGGGGGGTCACTTCAACTGGAGCACGCTCCTCACCCCGGCGTGATCGGAAGGCCACAGTCCCGAGGGAGTACGGTCGGCCGGCCTGTGCCCCACCCGGCCGATCGACCGTACGGCCACCTTGCCGCGGAAGAGCACGTAGTCGATGCGCTGGGAGAGGCTGGAGGAGGTGTTGCGCAGATCGGGCGCCTGACAGCAGGTGAAGCCGGGATTGCCGGGGCGGCCGACGGTCCAGGCATCGGTGAAGCCGGCGGCCAGGAGCTTGTCGTAGCTCTGCGTCGCGGTCCCCGGTGTCGCGCCGACCCCGCCGGCGGCCGAGTTGAGGTCGCCGAGCAGCACGACGGGCAGCTTGGTCTTCAGCGGCCCGGCGATCAGTTCGTCGGCCTGTGCCTCCTGGACGGTGGGAGCGGCGGGCTCCAGATGGGTGGTGACCACCCGGGTGGTCCGGCCGTGCAGCGTGGCATCGGCGGCCACCCAGCCGCGCCGGAGCTGGATGGGGGGCGGACAGCCCAGCACCGGACGGCAGATGGGCACGAAGTTCTGGAACGTGGCCCACTGCTCATTGGCCACGGAGAAGACCCGCGCGGGCAGGTCGGTCCGGGCCAGCAGCACGTCGCGGTCGGTGAGCCGGATGTCCTGGAAGCCGTCAGGCGTGCGCCGCGGGGCCTCGAAGTCACTGCCGACCGTCACGCTGGCCACGACCTTGTAGTGCTTGCCCTTGGCGGCAAGCCTGTCGAGCAGGGTCTGCAGGAAGTCGTACTCGACATGGGTGGCGGCGTAGCGCGGGTCGGCGGGCGTCTCGCTGCGCCACAGCACGGCTTCCTGCAGGCCCACGAGATGGGGGTCGCTCTTGGCGATCTCGTCGGCCAGCGCCTCGGCGCGCTCGGGAAAGTTCGTCGCCTGGACGTTCGCGTACACCGCGGTCACCGCGTCGATGAGCGCCGGCACGGTGCCGGCGGCGAGGACCGGTGCGAGGTCGGCCCCCAGATACAGGTTGCGGGTCATGACCCGCAAGGAGGCCGGGGGCTGAGCGGCCGCGGCCGCGGTGGGTGCCCCGGGCGCGAGCAGCGCGAGCGCGCACAGGGCAGAGGTGATCCAACGGCGAGTCATGCGGGCAACCCTTTCGGCGAAAGCGGGCGAAAGCCCGCATCTGCCCCGAAACCTAAGCCGCCCGCCACCCCCCGGCGATCGGACTGTAGGCCGCCCGGCCGATCCCCTAAGGCTGCGGCTCGAAATCCCAATAGGGCCGGGTCTGCTGCTTCGCCGACACCGTATGGACGTGCTGCGCCCCCAGCGTGCGGGTCAGGGACCTGATGCCCGCGTCCTCGTGCTTGCCCGCCTCCACGTCCTCCCGTACCGACCGCAGGTCGGCCGCCAGGGCGATCTGGGCGCTCAGCGTCATCGGGTGGTCCTGGCCCATCACCTGCTCGCAGGTGCGCAGCGTCTCCCGGCTCAGCTCCAGCGCGTCCTCCAGGCGGCCGGTGATGTTCCGGTGGCCGGTGGCGTTCAGGGCGCAGCCCAGCGTCCAGGGGTGGCGGTCGCCGAGGGCGCCCCGCATGCCGACCAGGGCCTGCTCGGCGAGGTTCAGCGCCTCCACCCGCTCGCCCTGGGCGCGCAGCACCAGGCCGAGGTTGCCGACCGTGCCGATGCTGTACGGGTGGGCGAGGCCGAGCTGCGACTGGTAGCCGCGGACCACGTCCTCGGAGATCCGGCGGGCCTCGCTGAGGTCCCCGTACTCCCTGAGGTAGGTGGCGTAGTCGGAGGCCACCATCAGCGTCCACGGGTAGTCGACGCCGAAGACCCTCGTCGCCCGCTCCCACACGGTCCGCAACCGCAGCCCCGCGCCGGGGATGTCCCCGGAGCGGCGCAGGCACAGCCCGAGGTTGTGCTCGGCGCGCAGGGTCTGCGGGTGGCTGGGGCCCAGGACCTGGGTGTTGAGCTTGACGCCCTGCTCCTGCCGGGTCTGGGCCTCCCGGTAGCGGCCCATCAGCCGCAGCCCCATCGCGCAGGCGATGCCCGAGGACAGGGTGGAGATGTGCTGGGCCCGCAGGACCCGTTCGCGGCGGCGCAGGGTGTCCAGGTCGAGGTCGTAGGAGTCCTGGTAGCGGCCGAGGAGGCGGTAGGTGGCGGCCAGGTTGTTCTGGGCGGCGAGGGTGGTGGAGTCGTCCTCGCCGAGCAGCTCGCGGTAGGTGGTCAGGCCGTGTTCGAAGATCTCCTTGGCCTGCTCGAACCGGGCGATGCACAGCAGGACGCCGCCGTACGAGCTGGTGGCGCGCAGGGTCTCCAGGTCGCGTGCGCCCCGCTCCTGCATCAGCTGGTCGGCGCGGGCCCGGGTGAGGGTTTCGGCGCGGCGGAAGAGGCCGAGGTTGCGCAGGGCTCCGCCGTACTGGTAGCTGAGCTCGCGGACCTTGGGGTGGTCCTCTCCGAGCATGGCCCGCCAGATCTCGTCGGTCTCCTCGCTGAGCCGCAGGCAGGTGCGGTACTCCCCGGCGAGGACCAGGTAGCGCAGGCAGTGCAGCAGGAAGGTCTGGATGCGCGGGTTGCCGCTGGTCAGCACCCCGGAGGAGGTCAGGTGCGGGATGAGTTCGGCGTACCGGGGCCACAGCCGGGAGTCGGAGGGCCGGCCGGGGTCGGCGGCGGCGAGGACCTGGCGGACGGCGCGGGCCAGCGGTTCGGCCTCGTCCTCGGAGAGGTTCTCGCGGACGATGCCGTGGACCATGCGGTGCAGCTGTACGGTCTCCAGCCCGCCGCCGCCCTCTTCCACGGGCAGGTCGGAGTATTCGAGCCTGACGACGGAGAACTGGACGAGCTTGTTGAGGGCGGCGTTCCACCGGATCTGGTCGTTGATCAGCCCGGCGAGCTGTTCGGGCACGTCGTCGGCGGGGAATTCGCGCAGCAGCCGCAGCGGCACCGGCCCGGGTGCGAAGAAGACGAACAGCCGCAGCAGGGCCAGCGCATCGGGGAAGTTCTCCCGGACGTTGTTGAGCAGTATGGCCAGGGCGGTGGGGAAGGGCAGCGGGTAGTCGTCGGAGACGGTGACGGCCTCGCGGGAGTCCAGCCGGCGCTGGAGCAGCCCCAGGTAGTCGCCGACGGTCAGCGGGGAGTCGGCGAGCCAGCCGGCGGTCTGGTCGAGGGCGAGCGGGTAGTCCTCCAGGGCCTCGGCGAGCTGGTCGGCCTCCTCGGCGGTGAGCCGCAGGGCCCGGCGGCGGATGAAGGTGATGGACTCGGGCCGGGCGTAGAGGGGGACTTCGACGAGGCTGGTGTGCCGGGAGGCCCATTCGCGGTTGCGGGAGGTGATGATGACGTCGCCCGCGCCCGAGGGCAGCAGGTCGGTGAGGTCGTCGGGGTTGTCGCAGCCGTCGAAGACCATCAGCCAGCGGCCGTACGGGGATCCGCGCCGCAGCGCTTCGAGGACGGCCCGGATCTGCTCGCCGTAGCTGCCGGCGCCGCGCGGCAGGCCGAGGGCGGGGGCCAGGTCGGCGAGGCGTTCGCGCAGGGTGGGGCGGTCCTCGGCGGGGACCCACCACACGACGTCGTACTCGGAGGCGAAGCGGTAGGCGTACTCGGTGGCGACCTGGGTCTTGCCGACGCCCGAGAGCCCCAGCAGGGTCACGGTGGAGGCGCCGGGCGGTGCCTCGGCCAGCGCCGCGCGCAGGGTGCCGATGACGTCGTTGCGGCCGGTGAAGCGGGGGTTGCGGCGCGGGACCCGGCCCCAGATCTCTGGCGGGTCGTTGGGGAAGCGGGGGCCGCGGCGGCCGGAGTCGGTGCCGATCCGGTCGGTGGGCAGCTCCAGGCGGCGCAGCACGCGGTACTCCGCCTCGTACGAATCGAGGCCCCACAGGTCGGTCTTCTCCAGTACGGCGACGGCGCTGGGCAGCGGGGCGTCGGTGAGGCAGACGGCGGCGAACCGGTCGGGGTGGTGGTCGGTGACCGTGCGCAGGGCGGTGTTCCACTCCTCGTCCGTGTGGGTGCCGGCGGAGAAGTAGCGTTCGCTGAGGATGAGCAGGACCCGGCTGCCGGAGCGGGCCAGGTCGTCGAGGGCCTGGGTGATTCCGGGGCTGTTCTGCGGGTCCCAGCGCTGGAGCGAGACGCGGTGGCCGTGCTCCTCCAGGCGGTGGGCGATCCACACGGCCCAGGGGCGGTTGAACCCCGCGAAGCTGATGACGAAGCGCTGCGGTGGGGCGGCGCCGTCGCGGTCCTGCCGACTACCGGTGGTCATGCGGCCGTCTCCCTGGAATCCGGGCGGTGGACGGGTTTGAAAAGGTACCGCAGCGGACGCCCCGTCAGACCGTCGCGAACGCCGCGAGTTCGGGGTGTTCCTGGCACCAGGCGCGGCGCTCGCGGTCGACGGCCCTGCGGGCGGTGGCGTGCTGGTCGCCGGGGGGCGGGAGGTCGTCCATGGCCCGCTCGGCGGCGCTCATGGAGTCGGTGAACTCCCGGCCGGCCGGGGTCAGTCGGTCGTGGGAGCGCAGGACGGGCAGGACGGCCGCCACCTGGGCCCGGATCCGGGCGTGCTGGGCCCAGGCGCCGCGGGCTCCGTAGAGGGCGGCGCGCTGCCAGTACCCGGCGAGGGCCAGGTGGGCGTAGGCGCCGTGCAGGAGTCCCTCCAGCGGGCGGGGGTCGCTGCGCCAGGGGGCCCAGTGGCGGGCGGTGCGGTCGGCGGTGTGCAGGGTCAGGACGTCCGCGAGGGCGGTGAGTTTGCCGTGCTGGACCTCGTGGACGAGGGTGGCGGCGAGCGCGGGCGGGGCCTGGGCGCGGGCCAGGACGGAGCCGGCGGCCGCGGGCAGGGTGGCGCCGCTGGAGCGGGAGCCGCCGGCCAGCGGCACGACGGAGCGCAGCAGCTGGACGGTTTCCTCGGCGCGGGTGGTGTCGTACCGCTGGAGCAGGGTGAGTGCGCCGGACCACTGGGTGTCCCAGCGCTTGTGCCCCTTGGGGGTGAGCCGGCGGGCGGGGCGTACGGGTGCCGGGTGGGCGGGGCCGGGTGCCCGGTAGGGGTCGAGGTCGTCGAGGGCGGTCCTGCCTCCGGGGAGGGTGTGCAGGGGCAGGGTGGCGGGGTCCCGGGGGTCCCAGGAGCGTTCGGTGACGGCGAGCCGGCCGGGGCGCTCGGGGCGCAGCAGTCCGAGGGTGGGCAGGACGAGCCGGCCGTGCAGGGGCCGCAGGGTGTGGGTGAAGGCGATGCCGGCGCGCAGGGCGGCGGCGACGGCGAGGGCCCCGAGGTGGCCGAGGTCGGGCGGGGGGCCGTACGGGGCGTGCAGCCGGCGCAGGGTCTCCTCGGCCCACACCCCGGTGGCCGGGTAGTGGAGTACGTCGCGCACGGCGTCGGGGTCGTGGCGTTCGGCCTCTTCCAGCAGGGCCCAGTGGTCGGCGGTCTCGCCGGACCGGCCGCCGGGGGCGGCGTCGAGGACCGCGCGCAGCAGGACCAGGCGCTTGGAGCGGCGTACGTCGCGCACCAGGCGGGTGCCGTCGGCGGAGGGCTCGGTGGACGCGAGGGCGCGCAGGGTCGGGGACGAGACGGTGAAGGCGGCGAGGGCGGCGGCGGTCATGAGGCGACCGCCGAGCCGCCGGCGGCGGGCGTACGCGCGAGGGAGGCCGGACGGGCCGGTTCGGCCGGGGCCGGGCGGAGCTGAGCCAGGTCGGCGGTGGGCGCGGCGGCCGTCGCGGCGGCCAGGGCCGCGGCGATGTGGCGGATCAGGGCCTGGAGGTCGGCGCAGTACACGGACGGCCCGTGGAAGCCCTCGCCGGCGCGGTAGCGGTGCGGGTAGTGGCCGCCGCCGCACACCTCCACCAGCTCGCAGGCCCGGCATCCGGCGGCGAGCGCGTCCCGCCCGAGCTGGCGGGCGGCGAGCCCGGGGTGGTCGAGGAACTGGTCGAAGCTGTGGGTGGCGAGGGTCATCCCGGTGGCGGCGGCGCCCTCGTAGGCGGACTTCAGCGAATCGCCCTGCTCGATGGAGCCGTCGGTCTCGATGACGGCGGTGGTGGTGGGCGCGAGCCCGAGGGTCTCGGTGGCGGCGGGCAGGCCGAGCAGCAGGGCGATGACCTCCTCGAAGGTCCGGATCCGGGTGCGCCGCACCCCGTCGTGCCACCAGCGTTCGAAGACGGCGAGGAGCCAGTCGGCGTACGGGGTCCCGCCGGGCCGGTGGCCGGGCGGGGGGGTGCTCCGGTTGGCGAGCGGCAGCAGCAGGCCGACGCTGGGCGGGGCGAAGGCGAGCAGGGACTCGTAGGTCTCGACCGGGTCCTGGTCGAGGTCGATGACGCAGAGGATCCCGGCGTAGCTGTCCGGATGTCGGGCCAGGAGCCGCAGGCCCCGGACGGCGGCCCCGAATCCGGGGCGGCCCGCGTGGTCGACGCGGCGGGTGTTGTGCGCGGGCAGGCCTCCGTCGAGGCTGACGCCGACGCGTATCCCGGCGGCGGCGAGGGCGGCGAGGCGGCCGCGGGTGAGCAGGGTGCCGTTGGTCTGCACGGTGGCGGTGACCCGGGTGCGCGGGGCGGCGGCGGCCACGGCGGCCCGGACGGCGTCGACGGGTTCGGCCAGCCGGGCGGGCGCGGTGAGCAGGGGTTCGCCGCCGTGCAGGACGAGGTCGACGCGGGGCAGGGCGTGGGCGGCGGCGTGCTCGGCGATCCGCTCGGCGGCGCGGGCCGCGGTGGCCGGGGCCATGACGGCGGGCTGGCCGCGCCAGCCCTGGTCGGCCATCTCGTAGACGTAGCAGTAGGTGCAGGCGAGGTTGCAGCGGCTGCGCGTCTTGAGCACGAACTGGCGTATCGGATGGGGCCGGTGTCCGGCGGCGCGCAGCGCGGCGACGTCGAGCCGGGTGTAGGGCCAGGGGGCGTGGCGGGCGTGCCGGTCCTGGACGGACCGCGGCGGCCCCGTCCGGTGCGCGGGCAGCACGGCGTCGCTCGTGTGCGTGTGCCTCATCGCTCCACCTCCACCCTCCCCTGCGAACGGTCCATCCCTGCCCTTCGGATGGCCCCGGCTAACGGCGGAAAGTGGTCAACTCCCATCGCACCGTGCAGGGTCGGGCACGGTGCGTGATCACACCACGCCGGAGTCGAAGGCGTTGAGGATCTCGGCGGGGTGGGTGACCCGCTCCACCATGCCTTCGATCACCTGGGCGAGCACGGGATGGTCGATCCCGCGCAGCGCCGCCAGGTCGAGGCCGGAGAGGTCCGGGAGCCGCCCGGGGCACGCGGGAGCCTCCGCCGCCACTTCCTGATGCTTCGTCACCATGAGCCGCCCGTCCCCCTGTTGCTTCGCGAGTTCGATGGTCCACTGCCCTTTCCCTTCGGCCGGTGGGCGGAAACAAGCGGGGCCGCCCTCGCGGAGGTGCGCTGTCGGGTGCCGCGCCGCTGCGGGGGCTCCGCCCCCGAGCCCCCGCGCCTCAAACTCCCCCGGCTACCGCTGGGAAGTGCCCCCGGGCGAGGCTGGATTGTCCCGCCGTCAGAGCCCCGCTTCCAGGGCCCGGACGCGCTCGCGGAGCGCTTCGGCCCGCTCGCCGAGCCGCGCCCACAGCTCCAGCGCCGAGCGGTACGCGTCCAGGGCGGCCCGGGGTCTGGCCAGCCGCTCCAGCACCTCCCCGCGCAGTTCCTGTACGCGGGCTGCCAGTTGGACGGCGGTGTCCTGCCGCTCCTCCCGGTCGGCTTCCAGGGCGGCCCGCCACGCCCTCCGGTAGGAGTCCGCCGCCCGGTCGAGGCGGTCGGCCGCCCGGGTGTGGCCGTGGATCTCCTGCTGTACGTCGCCGTGGTCCCGCCAGGCGCGGGCCCGCTCCAGCGGGTCCCGGCTGTGCCGGACTGCGAGTTCCAGCAGGTACTCCGCCTCCCGCAGGTCCACCGGGTCGCCCTCGTAGGCGTGCCGCAGCCGGAGCCCGGTGGCCAGCCGCAGCAGCCGGTGCGCCGCATCCGGGTCGGACTGCGGTACCGCGACCCGGCTCTCGCGCAGGACCCGTACGGCGGCTCCGGTGAACCGCCGCCCGTCGGCGGCCCGCGCCCGGGCCAGGAGTACGTCGCCCCACTCGGGCAGCAGCTCCCCGAAGGCCTCCCCGTCCCGGGGGATCAGCCGCCGGGCCCGGCCGTAGGCCTCGGCGGCGTCCTCCAGGGCCGCCGGGTCGGCGTCCCGCCCGTACCGGGCCCGGTGCACCCGTGCCAGGCACACCAGGGCGGCCACCCGCAGCTCGGCGTCCCCGCCGGCCTCGGCGAGGGCCTCCTCCAGCTGTGCGGCGGCCTCCTCCAGCCGGCCGGGCAGGTGGCGCAGGGCGCCGGCCAGCTCCACCCGCGCCCGGGCCCGCGCCCCGCGTCCGGCGGCGGGGTCCAGGGCCAGGCGGGCCGCGGCCTGTTCGGCCAGGGCGGTGCGCTCGGCCGGGTCGGGGGTACGGGGCAGCAGGGCCAGCAGGACGCGGCCGAGGGCCCGCCCGGGCTCCGGGTGATCGGCCGTCCCGTCGGCGGGGCCGGCCAGGGGCTCCAGGGCGGCCCACGCCTCGCGCAGCGGTCCCGGGTCGTCGCGCAGCGCGCTCAGCCGCATCAGGGTCTCGGCCCGCCGCACGGCGCAGTCCCGCCGCAGCCCGGGGCCGGCGGTGGCGCCCGCCGCGGCGAACTCCCGCTCCGCCGCGGCCAGCAGCTCCGCGTCGGGCTCCGCCACCAGGGCCCGCTCGTAGTAGACCCGGCCGAGCAGGGCCCGGGCCGGAGCCGTTCCCAGACCGGCGAGGGCCCGCTCGGCTTCGGCGAGGAGTTCGGGGTCGCGCTGCGCCGCCCACAGCCGCAGCAGTGCGCCCGCCAGCTCGGTCTCCGCCTCCTCCGGCGGGTCGCCGGGTCCGGCGGGGGCGGCCACGGCCCGGCGCAGCACCGCGACGGCCTCGTACAGGGCCCGCGCGTCGCCGTCCCCGTCGCCGTCCGCGAGCCGGTCCCGGGCGGCCTGGACCGCCCCGGCCCGGCCGGGCACCGGGGGCGCGGGCTCCCGGACGGCCGGGCCCTCCTCCGGCATTCCGGGCAGGTAGCGCCGTACGACCTTGGCCGAGACCTGGGCGAAGGCCTGCGGGAGCCGCCCGGCGGGGGCCCGCTCGGGGTCGCCGGGGGCGGGGCCGGCCGCCGCCGGGGGCGCTCCGGTCAGCTGTGAGACGGCGAGCGCCGGGAAGTTGCGCACGCCCCGGCCGAAGTGGGCCAGTACGTACTCGGAGCAGTGCTTGAGCACCAGCGCGGCCTCGTCCCGCCCGAGCGGCCCGAGCAGTACGTCCTGCACGCCGGGCACGAACTCGTACCACTGGCCGGGCACTTCGGTGCTGCGCCGCAGGAGCCCTCCGAGCAGTACCTCGGCCAGGTCCGAGGGTTCGGAGTCGGGCAGCATCGTGCGCTGCACCAGCCGCATCACGGGCAGGGTCAGCGGGGCCGCCGACAGGTACACCGCCAGCTGTACGGCCCGGGGTGCGGCCGAGGAGCGGAACCGGGCCACCAGCTCGCGCGGCGGCCGTACGGCGCGCGGCGGGGGCAGCGGGGCGGCCGGGTGGGCGGCCAGGACCCGGCCGACCTCGGCCGGTACCGGCCCGGTGCCGAGCCCCGCGACGAGGCGGGCCCAGGCGCCGAGCGCGGTGGCGCTCGGCGGCAGCACCGGTACGGTCAGCCCTCCCGTGGGCCGCCCGGGCAGCGGCGGCCGGTCCGACCGGAATTTCAGCTTCACCCCGCTCCCGCCGATGCCCCCCTCGGCCCGGGAGAGGGTGCCGCGCTCGGTCGGCAGCCAGCTGCGGCCCCACAGCCGCTGCGGCAGCGGCTGGACGACCACGCACGGGGTGCACTCGGCCCAGCGGTGCAGCAGCCGCTGGGCCGTGCCCTCGCGCCAGAGCGGTCCGGCGCAGTCGGAGACCACCATGGTCAGCGCCCGGCCGGTGGGGTCGCGCAGCTGGTCACCGGAGCGCAGTCCGGGTCCGGGGACCGGGCTGCGCCCGAGCGCGGCGGTGCCGTCCGCGAGCCGGTGCAGGTAGTGCACCTGGACGTCCCGGAAGGCGCCCAGCCGCTCGCACACGGACCGCAGTTCCTCGAACATGTCCTGCCACACCGCCATCGAAGGCGACGCGTCCATCACCAGCCGTACGGTCGCCTCGCGCCGGCTCTCCGGCCGGAGCACCGGGATGACCGGTCCGAGGGCCCGGGCGCTGGCCTCGGCGGTGGCCTCCTCGTCGAGCACCATGCGGGTGGGCGGGCCGGGCGGCCGGTGCCGCTGGAGGGCGCGCAGGGCCCGCTGGATCTCCAGGATCCGGGGCAGTGCGGCCGCCCCGGGCACCCGTACGGGCACCGCGCGCTCCGCGGGCGGCTCCCCGGGGAGTTCGGACTCGGCCTCGCCGGCGCGGCGCGCCCCCGGGACGTAGAGCCTGACCGGATCCTCGGCATCCGCCTCCGGCCGTACGGGCTCTCCTGGCGGGCTGATCGGAACCTCAGCCTCCGGCTCCGGGGCCGGCTCCCGCGTACCCGGCTCGGCAGGTCCCGGGCGGCGGATCCGCCCGGCCAGCCACAGCGCGTCGGCGAGCTCCTCGGCGGACGGGTCGAGCCCGGCGGCGCGCAGCAGCGCGGCCAGTTCACGGATGCCGGGCGGGCGGACGGACGGCCCGCCGGGCGGCTCGGCGCGTGGTGGCACGGCCCGTCACCTCGGGCGGTCGAGGCGCTGGATGAGCAGGTCCGCGAGGTCCTCGCGGGTGGGCGGGGCGGCGTAGTGGGTCAGGTAGACCGCGTTGAGCAGCTGGTCGGCGGCGACCAGCTCCGACTGCGAGCGGCTGAGGAACTCCCGGATCAGGTCGGCCCCGAGCTGGGCGGCCTCCTCGCCGAGGTGGGCGCGGACCATGGTGGCGAGCCGTTTCTCGCCGGGCTGCCCGAGCTTGAGCTGGATGCAGCGCCGCAGCAGGGCGGCGGGGAAGTCCCGTTCCCCGTTGCTGGTCAGGATGATGAAGGGGAAGGCCCGGCAGCGCACGCGGCCGCCCCGGACGGTCACCTTCGCCCCGTCGTCGGTGAGGACCTGCACCTCGGGCTCGGTGTCGGCGACCCGCTCCAGCTCGGGGAGGGCGAACTCCCCTTCCTCCAGCACGTTCAGCAGGTCGTTGGGCAGATCGATGTCGCTCTTGTCGAGCTCGTCGATGAGCAGGACGCGGGGCCGTCCGGTCGGCAGCAGCGCGGTGCCGAGCGGCCCGAGCCGGATGTACTTCCCGATGCCGGGTGCCGCCCCCGGGGCCCCGCCGCTCGCCGCCAGCTGCACGTCCTGGAGCCGGGCCAGCGCGTCGTAGCGGTAGAGCCCGTCCTGGAGCACGGTCCGCGACACCACCGGCCAGCGCAGCACCCGCCCCAGCTTCAGCTCGTGGGCGACGGCGTGCGCCAGCGTGGACTTCCCCGTCCCCGGGAAGCCGGTCACGAGGAGCGGCCGGCGCAGGTACAGCGCGGCGTTGATGGCCTCCAGCTCCTCCGGCTCGGGCCGGTGCAGCTCCGCGGCCTGCCGGTGCGCGCCGAGCCGCCGGGCGATGTTGCCGTCGGCCGCTCCGGCGGCCGCGGCCGGGCCGTCCTCCTCCCCCACCGGGCCGCCGTCGAAGTCCCGCCACGGCGGCGGATCGGGCAGGGCGTCGATCCCGTCGTGGGGTTCGCCGACACCGCGGTAGATGAGCCATTCGTCGTTCATGGGTGCTGCTCCCTCCTGCCGGTCACAGGTCCCCCTGCAGCGGCTCGTCCTCGGGCAGGGCCCGTGCGGGGTCGTCCCAGACGAGTGCGATCCCCGCCGCCCAGTACGCGTCCGGGTCCGCCCCGTACGCCCGCCCCCGCAGGGCCTGGAACCGCAGGGGCAGCACCTCCCCCCGGCCGGCCTCGACCAGTTCCTCCCGCAGCCCGCGGTGGAAGGGCGCGCACGACACCCCCGGATCCGCCGGGGGCCGCCTGCACACCACCACCCCGTACCCGGCGTCCCGCACCGCGTGCAGCGCCCCGCGCGTCGGCTCCAGTCCGGCCGCCCGGCAGTGCACCGGCACGGTGGTGTCCGGGAGTCCGGCGAGCCATGCCCCCGACGGGCTGCGCGGGCGCCCCCGGATGCAGTCGGACCGTTCGTCCAGTACGGGTCCCGCCTGGACGCGCGCCCACCGGGTGGCCGCGGCGGGGCTCGCGGTGCCGCGGGCGTGGCGCAGCACCACCGGCCGCTGCACCCCCAGCGGCACCCCGCCCGCCAGCACCCACTCGTCCACCGCGATCCCGAACAGCTCGGGGTCGGCGGCCACTTCGAGCAGGGCCGCCGCCTCGTGGGTGTCGCAGCGCCGGAAGCCCTCGGCGAGCGGGGCCCGCAGCGCCTCGCGCAGGCCGCGCGGGGGGACCCGTACGCCCGAGTCCACCGGCGTCAGCCGCCCGGGGTGCGCCGGGCCGGCCAGGACGGAGACCGCCCAGTCGTAGACGTCCTCCCAGCCGTGGGGCCATAACTCCAGCAGGACCGATGCCCCGTTCGGCAGCCCGCCCGCCGCCCGGGCCGGGCCGCGCACCGCCCGCCCGGCCGTGGCCCGCCGGCGCCGCTCCCGCTCGGCCAGGCCCCGCTCGTGGCGTTCGCCGAGCTCCCGGCGCAGCGGCCGCCACAGCCGCTCGGCCGTGGCCCGTACCCAGTCCCACAGTTCCTCGTCGGCGCCCGGGGTGGGCGGCTCGCGGTAGTCGGCCACGCTCACGTCCGTCGCGTAGCGGAGCATCGCCGCGGCCTCCCCCGTCCCGCCCGGCGGGTCGTGCAGCAGCCCGAGGCCGTCGCGCCAGCTCAGCGGGGCGAGCGGATGGGGGTCCGGCTCCTCCCCGCGGGCCGCCTCGACCAGCGCCCGTACGACCTCGGAGGAGCCCGGCGGGGGCAGTTCGGCGAGCAGCCCGTACAGGGTGGTGCGCTCGCCGGGCGTGAGCCGACCGCGCCCCTCGTGCGGGTCGGTGTCCGCGGGCAGTTCACCGTGCACGTCGGTCCAGGTCCGCCGGCTGTTGAGGTCGCTCAGGTGCTGGTCGTAGTGGTGCCGGTCGTGGGCCTGCATGACCCGCCGGTAGAGCCCTGTCTGCCCCCGTGCGGCCATGGGCAGGGTGCGCAGCTGCACGACGGAGACGGCGAGGCCGCCGCCGCCCGTGTGCCTGCGGGCCTTCACCACGCCGACGACCTCGCCGCGGGCCAGGTCCACCACGGGCCCGCCGGACATCCCGGGCTCGATCTCGTCGTCGTCGCCGAGCCGGATGGCGGCGCCGTTGCCCGCGGTGCCGCGCAGCCGGGTGGTGCGGCCGGTGATCTCGGGGGTGCCGAGGTCCTCGGTGCAGCCGAAGTAGGCGACCTCGTCGAAGCGGGGTCTGGAGCGGTCGGTCAGCCAGACGCAGGCGTGCGAGACGGGGGCCAGGACCCGTATGAGCGCGAGGTCGGGCAGGTCCCACAGGGCCCGCCGGCCGGGCCGCCGCTCGTCCAGCCGCTCGGGCAGTACGCATTCCACGCGCCCGGTGACGGTCCCCGTGCCGCCGTTGCCCCCGGAGGAGAAGGTGATGCCGACCTCGCGCCCCGTCAGACGCACCGCAGCACCCCCTTCACCGACCACGTGCGCGCACGTCAGGACCCAGCCGGGGGCGATGAAGAAGCCGCTGCCCCAGGTGGGTCCGGTCCCGGAGGTGTCATACCCGGCCGAGGGGGCGTGAACGCGTACGGTCGCCGCCTGGACGAGGGGCTCGAGGAGCTCGAAGGCGCGCGCGGAGCCGACCGTGCGCCCGTCCGTCATCCGCGCCCCCCACTCGTGAGGCCTCCACGCTACCGCCGGGTCACCTCGGAGGGGAGGTGTCTTCGCGTCGGCGGATTATCCTGGCGGGAAACGCCCCCTGAACACCCTCATCACGGCACGGAGCCCGACTTGTACTTCACCGATCGCGGCATCGAGGAGCTGGAGAAGCGGCGCGGCGAGGAGGAGGTCACCTTCGAGTGGCTCGCCGAGCAGCTGCGCACCTTCGTCGACCTGAACCCGGACTTCGAGGTCCCGGTGGAACGCCTGGCCACCTGGCTGGCCCGCCTGGACGACGACGAGGACGCGGACGACGAGTGAGCGGAAGAGATGAGAACGGCCCGGCTGCACGGAGCAGTCGGGCCGTTCTCATGTACGCGCTCTGACCAGCGCGGTGGGGTGCACGAGGCGCCGGATCAGGCGGCCTTGGTCTCCCAGAAGATGCGGTCGATCTCGGCGATGAGCTCAAGGGCCTTCGCGCCGGTCGCCGGGTCGTTCGACGCCTTGGCGGCCGAGAGGGCCTTCAGGGTGTCGTTGACCAGGGTGTGCAGCTGCGGGTACTTCTCGAAGTGCGGGGGCTTGAAGTAGTCGCTCCACAGCACCGAAACGTGGTGCTTGGCGAGCTCGGCGCGCTGCTCCTTGATGGTGATGGCGCGCGCGCGGAAGTCGGCGTCGTCGTTGGCCTGGTACTTCTCCTGCACGGCCTTGACGGACTCGGCCTCGATGCGGGCCTGGGCAGGGTCGTACACGCCGCACGGCAGATCGCAGTGGGCGGAGACCTTCGCCTTGGGGGCGAAGAGGCGGGAAAGCATGGAGTGTGTCCTCCTCGTGATCGTCTTCTCAAGGGGGAGATTACTCGCTCGGAATCCGGATTTCGCGGGCGCCCCCATGGGCTTAGGACAAAAGTCCAGGGTCGCGCGTGGACCGGTGAGCGAATGTACGGACCCGTACGGCAGCATGCGGGGGGTGACGAGGAGGACGCGCATGGTGGAGAACAGGCGCCCGCGGAAGCAGTTCGGGGTGGTGGAGGTGACGGGGCCGTCGATGGCGCCCACCCTCAACCACGGGGACCAGGTGCTGGTCCGGTACGGGGCCGGCGTCCGCCCGGGTGACGTGGTCGTGCTGCGCCACCCCTTCCAGCAGGACCTGCTGGTGATCAAGCGGGCGGTGGAGCGGCGGCCGGGCGGCTGCTGGTGGGTGCTCGGCGACAACCCGTACAACGAGGCCCCCGGTGACAGCACCGTCTACGGGCCGGTCCCCGACGAGCTGGTGCTGGCGACGGCGGTCCTGCGCTTCCGGCCGCGCGAGGAGCATCAGAGTTCGCTGAGGGCCCGGCTCTCCTGGGCGGTGTCGGCGCTGCGCCCGCTCTGGGCGGACGCCTCGGCCTCCAGCCGCTTGCGGGCGCGGTAGGCCGCCACGTTGGCCCGGGTGGCGCAGCGGTCGGAGCAGTAGCGCCGGGAGCGGTTGGTGGAGGTGTCGAGGTAGGCGTTGCGGCAGGGCGCGGCCTGGCACAGGCCGAGGCGGTCGGGGCCATGTTCGGTGAGGGCGAAGGCCAGGCCCATGGACGCCATGGCGGCGTAGCCGGCGGAGGCGTTCGAGGGGTGCTCGGCCAGGTGGATGTGCCAGTCGGGGCGGCCGTCGTCGCCGAGGGTCTCGTGGCCGGAGACCTGGGGGCTGACCGGGAACTCCATGAGCAGCGAGTTCAGCAGGTCGACGGCGAGGACGTGGTCGCCGCTGTCGGCGGCCTCGAAGACGGAGCGCAGCCGCCCGCGCACGTTGCGGAAGCGGGTGACGTCGGTGTCGGTGACGCGGCGTGCCATCTGCACGCTGGCGCCGAACAGGGCGCGGACGGCGTCCACCGAGGTGAGCGAGTCCTTGTTGCGGGCCGGCTCCTCGGTGTTGACCAGGCGCACGGCGAAGTCCGAGTAATGGGCCAGTTCCACTTGTAGTCCTTACGGCTGCGGATTATCGTCTCCGGTAACGGCTGAGACGTCTTCGAGGGTATTACGTGTGGAGGGGTTCGGGATGGCTGGAACGACGGAAACGGCAGACAAGACGGAAACGACGGAAAACAGCGCCTACTGGCAGGCCTGGCAGGACAGCTGGGACCGGCAGCAGGAGTGGTACATGCCCGACCGCGAGGAGCGGTTCCGGGTGATGCTGGACATGGTCGAGGCACTGGTGGGCCCCGCTCCCCGGGTGCTGGACCTCGCGTGCGGTACGGGAAGTATTACGGACCGCGTCCTCAAGCGGTTCCCGGAAGCCACCAGTACCGGCGTCGATCTCGACCCGGCACTGCTGGCCATCGCCCGGGGTCATTTCGCGGGTGACGAGCGGGTCTCCTTCGTGACCGCCGACCTCAAGGACCCGGACTGGCGCGCGGCCCTCCCGCACGACACCTACGACGCGGTGCTGACGGCCACGGCCCTGCACTGGCTGCCCAGCAAGGACCTCACCGTCCTGTACGGGCAGCTCGCGCCGCTGGTCCGCCCGGGCGGGGTGTTCATGAACGCCGACCACATGCCCGATCCGGCCACCCCGCGGATCGACGCCGCCGAGCACGCCCACCGGCACGCCGGGATGGACCGGGCCAGGGCCTCCGGGGTGCCGGACTGGCGCGAGTGGTGGGCCCTGGCCGCCGCGGACCCGGTGCTGGCCGAGCCGGTGAAGCAGCGCTTCGAGATCTACGGGGAGCACGCCGACGGCGACACCCCCTCCGAGGGCTGGCACGCCCGCACCCTCCTGGACGCGGGCTTCGCGGAGGCCCGTACGGTCTGGCGCTCCCCCTCGGACGCGCTGGTCCTAGGACTCAAGTAGGGACTTGCGGGGCAGGGGGGAACGCCGAAGGGCGGTACGGGAGACCCGTACCGCCCTTCGGTCGTTCTCCGCTGTTACAGCACCTTGGAGAGGAAGGCCTTGGTCCGGTCGTGCTGGGGGTTGCCCAGGACGTCGCGGGGGTGGCCGGACTCGACGACGACGCCGCCGTCCATGAAGACGAGGTTGTCGCCGACCTCGCGGGCGAAGCCCATCTCGTGGGTGACCACGATCATGGTCATGCCCGACTCGGCGAGGTCGCGCATGACGTCCAGGACGTCGCCGACCAGCTCGGGGTCGAGCGCGGAGGTGGGCTCGTCGAAGAGCATCAGCTTCGGTTCCATGGCGAGCGCGCGGGCGATCGCCACACGCTGCTGCTGGCCGCCGGAGAGCTGGGTGGGGTAGTTCCCGCCCTTGTCGCCGAGGCCGACCCGGTCCAGGAGCCTGATAGCGCGCTCGCGGGCGACGGCCTTGGACTCGCCCTTGACCATGACGGGGGCTTCCATGACGTTCTCTATGGCCGTCATGTGCGGGAAGAGGTTGAAGCGCTGGAAGACCATGCCGATGTCCCGGCGCTGGGCCGCGACCTCGCTGTCCTTCAGCTCGTAGAGCTTGTCGCCCTTCTGCTTGTAGCCCACCAGGTGGCCGTCGACCGAGAGCCGGCCGGCGTTGATGCGCTCCAGGTGGTTGATGCACCGCAGGAAGGTCGACTTGCCGGAGCCGGAGGGGCCGACCAGGCAGAAGACCTCCCGGGGGGCGACCTCCAGGTCGATCCCGCGGAGGATGTGGGCGGCGCCGTACGACTTGTGGACGCCTTCTGCCTTGACCATCGGCTGGGCGGTCACTTCGCCACCTCCGTACGGCGGAACATGTTGAGGTTGGCCTTCAGCCGCTGGAACGGCGTGGGCGGCAGGCTGCGCAGCGAGCCGCGGGCGTAGCGGCGCTCCAGGTAGTACTGGCCGACGCTGAACACGCTGGTCAGCGCCAGGTACCAGATGGACGCGACGAAGTACATCTCGATGACCGCGCCGGCCGTGGTGCCGATGTTGGAGCTGGCCCGCAGGAGTTCGGTGTACTGCACCGCCGAGACCAGGGACGAGGTCTTCAGCATGTTGATGAACTCGTTGCCGGTCGGCGGGATGATCACGCGCATCGCCTGCGGCAGCACGACGCGGCGCATGGTCTGCGTGCGGGTCATGCCGAGCGCGTGCGAGGCCTCGCTCTGGCCCTCGTCCACGGACTGGATGCCGGCCCGGACGATCTCCGCCATGTAGGCGCCCTCGTTCAGGCCGAGGCCCAGGAGGGCGACCATGAACGGCGTCATGACGTCGACGGTCTCGTTCTTGTAGATCGGACCCAGGTTGATGTACTGGAAGATCAGCGGGAGGCTGAACCACACCAGCAGCTGCACGTAGACCGGGGTGCCGCGGAAGAACCAGATGTAGAGCCAGGACACGAAGCTCGTGACCGGGTTGTTCGAGAGTCGCATCACGGCGAAGAGGATGCCGAGCACGAGGCCCAGCGCCATCGACGCGACGCTGATGATCACGGTGTTGCCGAGGCCGGTGAGGACCGAGGGGTCGAACAGCTTGTCGCCGACCGTCCCCCAGATGATCTTGCCCTGGGAGAAGGCGTAGACGAGCCACGCGAGCAGCACGGCGACGGCCACAGCGCTGATCCAGCGGCCGTAGTGCCGTACGGGGATGGCCTTGATCGCCTCGTAGGGGGTGCCCGAGGCGCCGGGTCCGGCCGGCGGAGTTGCGGCCGGACCCTTGTCGATCTTGTCAGTCACAATGACTGCCCTTCAGTGGAGCGCTCGTTCTTACTTGCCCGCGTTGACGGTGGCGGACTGCACGGCGCTGTCCTTGACGTTCCACTTCTCCAGGACCTTGGCGTAGGAGCCGTCCTTGATGATGGCGTCGAGCGCTTCCTTGAGGGCGTCGCGCAGCTGGGTGTTCTCCTTGGAGACCGCGATGCCGAAGAGGCCGACGTCGGCCTGCTGGCCGCCGACCTCGAAGTCGTTGCCGCCGCCGGAGGTCTTCGCGGTGTACGCGGTGACCGGGAAGTCGTTCAGGTCGGCCACGGCGCCGCCGGCCTTGACGCGGGTCTGGGCCTCGGCGTCGGTGTCGAAGGCCTCGATGGTGAGCTTCTTGTCACCGCACTTCTCGGCCTGGGCCTTGAAGGTGTCCTCGTACGTGGTGCCGCGCTGGACGGCGACGGTCTTGCCGCACACGTCGTCGAGGGACTTGATGTTCTCCGGGTTGCCCTTCTTGACCAGGAGCGAGACGCCGGAGGAGAAGTAGTCGACGAAGTCGACGCCCTTGCCGACCTTGTTGCCCTTGTCGTCCAGGCCTTCCTGGCGCTGCTTGTTGTCGGTCATCGACGACATGGCGACGTCCTGGCGGCCGGTCTCCAGCGAGGTGATCAGGCCGTCGAAGGTGCCGGAGGTGAACTGGAACTTCACACCAAGCTGCTTGCCGAGCGCCTCGGCGATGTCGGGGTCGACACCGACGATCTTGGAGCCCTCGGTGAACTCCATCGGGGCGTAGGCGGCGTCCGTGCCGACCTTGATGACCCCGGCATCCTGGATCTTCTTCGGCAGCTTGGAGAACAGCGGGGCGTCGCTGGTCTTCTCCTTGCTCGCAGCGCCGTCGGTCTGGTCGCCACAGCCGGTCAGGATCAGGGCGCCGGCGACCGCGATCGCGCCGACCGCGGCGATCCGGGACCGGGCGGCGGTCGTACGGCGGGTGATGCTTGCGGTCATGAGCTGGTTCCTCCGGCTGGTGGAAAAGCACCGAAAAACGGTCGGGCACGCACCTTCGAGTGTCACGACCTTGTGTGATTACGGCATCTTGCCATTCGGACTGGCGCATTCAGGCTGCCCGTCAGGTCAAAATCAGATAACGGACACCCCGGATCACCCGACAGGACTGCGGGCCGGGAACCCCTGGACCACAGGAACGTCTGTGACCAGCCATTTTTGGCTCACTTTTTGCGGCGCGTCTCGCCCATTGGACAGAGAGGTTTGGACTTTTAACCAAAACCAGGACAAGCAGCCTATGGTCGAGCTGGAATCGACTCGTCTGGGTGAGTGTTCTTCGGGTAGAACAGATCCTTACACCCCTCATCCGGGGCTCAGGGCGCGCGTGCGGCGCGCCCGCGCGTACGAACCTCCCCTCCGCGGAGACGGGCCAACCGTCGATGCGGAGTACGGACGCGGTGCCCGCCCACCCCTTAACCAGGAGTGGCCACCCTCAACGATTCAAAGGACTTAAGGGGTCACACAAAGTGGCAGCGGAGATCGTCAACCCTCGCAGTGACAGCAGCGTCACGGACAACAACCCGGACGCGGTGTTCGCGCTGCACCGGGGCGGCAAGATGGCCATTCAGGCCACCGTGCCGGTCAACAACAAGGACGACCTGTCCCTCGCGTACACGCCCGGCGTGGCGAAGGTGTGCAGCGCCATCGCCGAGCAGCCGGAGCTGGTGAACGAGTACACCTGGAAGTCCAACGTGGTCGCCGTCGTCACCGACGGCACGGCCGTGCTCGGGCTCGGTGACATCGGTCCCGAGGCCTCCCTCCCCGTGATGGAGGGCAAGGCCATCCTCTTCAAGCAGTTCGGTGGTGTCGACGCGGTCCCGATCGCGCTCGCCACCAAGGACACGGACGAGATCATCGAGACGGTCATCCGCCTCGCTCCGTCCTTCGGCGGGGTGAACCTGGAGGACATCTCCGCCCCCCGCTGCTTCGAGATCGAGCGGCGCCTCCAGGAGGCGCTGGACATCCCGATCTTCCACGACGACCAGCACGGCACGGCCATCGTGACGCTGGCCGCCCTGCGCAACGCCGCGAAGCTGACCGGGCGCACGCTCGGTGACCTGCGCGCCGTGATCTCGGGCGCGGGCGCCGCGGGCATCGCCATCGCCAAGATCCTGGTGGACGCGGGCATCGGCGACGTCTGCGTGACGGACCGCAAGGGCGTCGTCTCGGCGGACCGGTCCGACCTGACGGACGTCAAGGCGGAGATCGCGGGCCTGACCAACAAGACCAACCAGACCGGTTCGCTGGAGCAGGCCCTCGCGGGCGCGGACGTCTTCATCGGCGTCTCCGGCGGTACGGTCCCGGAGGAGGCGGTGGCCTCGATGGCGAAGGACGCCTTCGTCTTCGCCATGGCCAACCCGAACCCGGAGGTCCACCCGGACGTCGCGCACAAGTACGCGGCGGTCGTGGCCACGGGCCGCTCGGACTTCCCGAACCAGATCAACAACGTGCTGGCGTTCCCGGGCATCTTCCAGGGCGCCCTCAAGGTGCGTGCCACCCGGATCACCGAGGGCATGAAGATCGCCGCCGCCGACGCCATCGCCGGTGTCGTGGGTGACGAGCTCGCCGCCGACTACGTGATCCCGTCGCCGTTCGACGCGCGCGTCGCGGAGGCCGTCGCCACGGCCGTCGCCGCCGCCGCCAAGGCCGACGGTGTGGCCCGCCTGGCCTGACCGCCGCGCTGAGCTGTACGGGTAGAGGCCCGGCCGGAGCAATCCGGCCGGGCCTCCGCGTTGCCCGGAGCCGCCGGAGTGTGACGGGAACGGGGGTGGTTCCAGGGGCTACCCAGCGGTAGCGTCGCGGCATGTTCGCTGCCTACGCCGCCCGAATCGACCGTGACCAGCCCCTCAACGGCCTTGTGCTGGGCGAGCGCCCAGCACCGGAGGCCCGCCCCGGCTGGGTGACCGTGAACGTCAAGGCCGCCTCCCTCAACCACCACGACCTGTGGTCGCTGCGCGGGGTCGGCCTCGGGGAGGAGAAACTCCCGATGATCCTCGGCTGCGACGCCGCCGGGATCGACCAGGACGGCAACGAGGTCGTCCTGCACTCCGTCATCGGCCAGAGCGGCCACGGGGTCGGCCCCGACGAGCCCCGCTCGATCCTGACCGAGCGCTACCAGGGCACCTTCGCCGAGCAGGTGTCCGTCCCCGCCTGGAACGTCCTGCGCAAGCCCGCCGAGCTCTCCTTCGAGGAGGCCGCCTGCCTGCCCACGGCCTGGCTGACGGCCTACCGGATGCTGTTCACCAACGCCGGGGTGCGCCCCGGGGACTCCGTCCTCGTACAGGGCGCCGGCGGCGGGGTCGCGACCGCCGCCATCGTCCTGGGCAAGGCGGCGGGCCTGCGCGTCTTCGCGACCAGCCGGGACGAGGCCAAGCGCAAGCGGGCCGTGGAGCTGGGCGCCGTGGAGGCGTACGAGCCGGGTGCGCGGCTGCCGCAGCGCGTGGACGCGGTGATCGAGACGGTCGGCGCGGCCACCTGGTCGCACTCGGTGAAGTCCCTGCGCCCGGGCGGCACCCTGGTCATCTCCGGCGCCACCAGCGGCGACCGCCCGGCGCACGCCGAGCTGACCCGGATCTTCTTCCTGGAGCTGAAGGTGGTCGGCTCGACCATGGGCTCCAAGGACGAGCTGGAGGACCTGCTCTCCTTCTGCGCGACGACCGGGGTGCGCCCGGTCATCGACGAGGTCCTGCCGCTGGACCGGGCCCGCGAGGGCTTCGAGAAGCTCCAGTCGGGCGACCTCTTCGGCAAGGTCGTCCTGACGGTCTGACACTCGATGTCAATCACGGTTGACACCCCTCCCGCGTCAACCTACATTGACATGCATGACGGAAGCGACCGATCTTGCCGAGCGGGCCGGTGACCGCGACCCTCGCGTGGGCCTGCGTGCCGTGGCCGCCCTCCGGAGGCTGCTGGAGCAGCTGGAGGCCGTACAGGTACGCAGCGCCCGCGCGCAGGGGTGGTCCTGGCAGGAAATCGCGGCCGAGCTGGGCGTCAGCCGGCAGGCCGTGCACAAGAAGTACGGGACCGGTGCGCGCTAGCAAACTGCTTGCAATGCGACTAGTTTTGTTGCATGGCCACTCTCTACGTGCGTGATCTGTCCGACGAGGCGCTCGCCGAGCTGAAGATACGAGCCGCCCGAAGCCGTCAGTCCCTCCAGGCGTACGCCCGCACCCTGCTGGAGGAGGAGGCCGCCACGCCGTCGATGGAGGACGTCGTCACCCGGATCCGGGCGCGCGTGTCGGCGCAGCTCAGTGCCGACGATGTACTCGCGGACCTGGACGCGGGGCGGCGGCGCGAATGATCGTCATCGATGCGAGCGCGGTCGTCATGCTGGTGGCCGACGCGGGGCCGGTCGGTGAAGCGCTGCGGCAGCGGGTGCTGGGCGAGCGGCTGGCTGCGCCCCACCTGCTCGACGTGGAAGTCGCCCACGCCCTGCTCGGCCGACGCCGGGGCGGCAAGCTCACCGAGGGGCAGCTGGACGCCGCCTGGGACGATTTCGCGGCCCTGCCCGTCCGGCGGATGGAGCACATGCCCGTCCTGCCGCGCGTGCGCGAGTCGTACGCGAACCTGTCCGCGTACGACGCCACGTACGTCGCCCTCGCAGAGGGCCTCCAGGTACCGCTGGTCACCTGCGACGCGAGGATCGCACGCTCGGGCAGCCCCCGGTGCAAGGTCGAGGTGTTCGGCACGGCATAGGAACGGCCCCCTCCCACCGCTCTTCGCCCCCGGTGTCGTTCGGCGGGGCGGGAGGCGGCCCTGCTCCCCCGCCCCAGCGTCGTCTCCGAGGTCCTGGCGGGCCCGGCGGTTCAGTTCGGCCCGTGGAGCGTGCCCGTCAGGCGGGCGGCGGCCGCGGCGAGGTGGACTCGGGCCTCGGCCAGCTGGGCCGCCGAGACGCCGTGGTCGCGGGCCGCGTCGCGGATGTCGTCGCGGAAGCGGTCCAGCATCCGGTCCAGGTCGCGGGCCGGGTCCCCGGTGGGCTTCAGGTCATCGGCCCAGTCGGTGTCCGCCGGCGGAGCGGTGGCCGTGGCGGCAGACGGGGCGCCGCCCAGCCACGCTCCCGCCAGGCTGCCCAGGACGCCGCCCGACTTGGCGAACTGCTCCTGCAGCTGGCCCGCGATCCGCTGGACCTCCTCGCGCGCCCGCTCCTGGGCCTCCTTGGCCTGGCGGCGGGCCGCCTGCGCCTCCTCGCGGGCCCGGCGGCTCTCGTCCTTCGCCCGGCGCGCCTGTTCCTTCCACTCCTGCCGGGCCTTGCTCATCTCCTCCTTGATCGTCTTCCAGGACTCGTCGTCGACCCGGGTCGCCGACGCGGACGCGGCCGCCCGCATCTCGCGCCGCAGATCGCCCGCCGCGCCCCGCACGTCGTCGCGGATCTCGGCCGCGAGCTCGGTGACCGAGTCGCGGATCTCCAGCTCCAGGTCGGCGAGTTCGCCGCTGCGGTCGGCCAGTTCGGCCCGGCCCGCCTCGGTGATGGAGTACACCTTGCGCCCGCCCTCGGTGGCGTACGTGACCAGGCCCTCGGCCTCCAGCTTGGCCAGGCGCGGGTACACGGTGCCCGCGGAGGGCGCGTACAGGCCCTGGAAGCGCTCCTCCAGCAGGCGGATCACCTCGTACCCGTGGCGCGGGGCCTCGTCCAGCAGCTTCAGGAGGTAGAGGCGGAGGCGGCCGTGGGCGAAGACGGGCGGCATGTCAGAGCACCTTCTTGTCGAGCGCGAGGGGGGCGGCGGCGGGCGTGTCGGCGTCGGCCTGCGGGCGGCGCAGCAGCGCGATCGAGCCGGAGACCGTGGTGGCCCGCAGGGTGCCCGTACCGGATCCGAGGGTTCCGGTGATCCTCTTGGCGCCCATCTGGCCGGAGACCCGCAGGTCCTCGAAGGCGTTGGAGACGCCGCCGGTGGCGGTGTTGGCCTCCACGCGGGCGTCGGCGGGGTGCGGGAGCCGGATGGCGACCTGGCCGGAGACGGAGTTCAGCGCGATGTCCACGGGGCGCGGGGCGGCCGGGTCGAGGTCCAGGTCGATGAGCATGTCGCCGCTGACCGAGTCGGCCCGTACGCTCACGCCCGCGCCGTCGACCACCGTCAGACCGCCGGACACCGAGTGGAAGCCGAGGTCGCCGGTGACGGACTGGGCCTCGACGCTGCCGGAGACGGTGTGCGCCTTGACCCGGCCGGAGAGGCCGACCAGCGTGGCGTCGCCGGAGACCCCGTTGACGTCGGTGCCGCCGGCGATGCCGGAGACGAAGGAGACGGCGTCGACCGCGGCCAGCTGGACCCGGGTGGCGGCGGGGACGGTGAGGGTCACGGCGGCGCTGCGCTCCCAGGCCTTGCGGCCGGAGGCGGAGCCGGACCAGGCCTTCCACGGCTTGGCCGCGAACCACTCCTTGAAGCCCTGGGCGCCGTTCCAGGGCAGGTCCTCGTAGGAGACGGTGAGGGTGCCGCCCTCCTGCACCACGTACAGGGGCGGTCCGTCGACCTCGGTGACCTCCAGGCGGGCCGGGCCCTCCTCTGCGGCGACGACGTTGACCGTGCCGCCGACGAGACGGACGTGGAGCTCGGTCACCGGCTCCTCGAAGGCGAGCTTCTGCGGTTCGGCGATGTGCCACGTCGACGGTGACGACTGCTCTGCCATGGGGCTGATCCTCCTCGTGCGTTCACGGACGGGGCTCGACGACGCACGCAACATATCGCGTCTTCTGAGTAACACGATATATCGCGGTCGAGTGAAGTCAAGCGCGTCCGCTGGCGCTGGCCGGACCTGTTCAAGACCTGGGGCTCCGCCCCAGACCCCACGCCTCAAACGCCGGCGGGGCTGAATTTGGCTGCCGCCGCCCGCCGGGCGCGGCTGGATTACCCGCAGGGCAATGGCAGCCCCGGCGGCAACCTCCAGCCCCGCCGGCGTTTGAGGCGCCGCCGGAGGCAAATCAAGCCTCGCCGGCGTTTGAGGCGCGGGTCCGGGCGGAGCCCGGTGGGGTCCGGGGCGGAGCCCCGGCAGCGGCGCCGCGCCGCGGACGGCGGGGGCACGGCGCAGGGTCAGGCGGCCAGCAACGGGCTCGCGTGGTGGTGCAGCCACGCCCGGTACGGCGGCGTCCGCAGGGCCGCCTCGCGATAGGCGGCGCGGAGGTCCGCGTAGACCTCCGCGTGGGCGCCGGGGCGGGTCGCCAGCAGGAGGCGTACGGCGAGCGGGTCCCCCGACAGCGGCCGGATCGCCATGTCGTCCCGCGGCCCGGAGGTCGGCTGGCAGGGGGCGACCGCCTCGCCGGAGACGATCAGCGAGGTCGCCGTGTGGTAGTCGGCGTGCAGCACCGGCGGGTCCAGCCCGGCCCCGGCGAAGACCCGCCGCAGGCCGTCCCATTCACCGTCGACCGAGGGGTCCACCATCCACCGGTCGGCGGCCAGGTCCCGTAAGGAGACGACGGACTGGCCCGCGGCCGGATGGTCCCGGGACATCGACACGAACTGCGGCTCCCGCTCCATCAGCACGTGCAGCTGGAGCCCCGCGGGCACCCGTAGCGGGCTGCCCTCCACCTCGTGGACGAACGCCACGTCCAGCTGCCCCGAATCCACCATCCGCAGCAGCGCGTTGGCGGAGACGTCCACCACCAGCGAGGTCTCCGTGTCCGGCAGCCGCCGGTGCAGCCGCCGCAACCAGCCCGGCAGGGCCCGGCTGGCCGTGGAGCCGATTCTCAGCCGCGGCCCGTTGGCCAATGCCCGCGCCTCGGCCACCAGCGCGGCCATCTCGGCGAGCAGCGGCCGGGCCCGGCCCAGTACGGTACGGCCGAAGGGGGTGGGCCTGCAGCCGGTGCGTTCGCGCAGGAACAGCTCGCCGTCCAGGGCCCGTTCGATCCGGCGCAGCTGTGTCGTCAAGGAGGGCTGGCTCACGCCGAGTTGCCGGGCCGCTTTGTGCAGACTCCCGGCGTCGGCGATGGCGCACAGGGCGCGCAGGTGCCTGACCTCAAGCTCCATGCCCTGAGAGTAGGCCGCGCCCGGCTGACCGCACCAGCCACCGATAGCCCCCCGAATCCCGCCATTCTCACATCAGTTGATCTGTCGAAATCTTCCCGATAGGCCCGCGCTATCGGCCAGTGACATCATCCGCCGGGCACTTCCGCTCCCTCAGACTCCGGTACCGAACCACCACCCCCCACCGCACCGGACGAGTAGGAGCTCCCCCACATGCGCCACTCCCGTAAGGCCGTTCTGGCCACCACGATCGGCCTCGGCCTGGCCGCCGCCCTCGGCGTCGTCCCCACCGCCAGCGCCGCCTCCGCCCCGGCCGGCAATGCCGCGAGCTACGCCGCGTACGAGCGCTCCCAGGAGAACCAGGCCGCCAACCAGGCGTTCTTCGAGGCCGTGCAGCGCTCGGTCGCCGAGCAGCGCGCCGCGAACCCGGGCGTCCTGGCCGTGACCGTCACCTACAACACCCGCAACGCGCCGAGCTTCCGCAGTCAGATATCGCGTTCCACGCAGATCTGGAACAGCTCGGTGTCCAACGTCAAGCTGCAGGAGGTCTCCTCCGGCGGCAACTTCTCGTACTACGAGGGCAACGACTCGCGCGGTTCGTACGCGAGCACGGACGGCCACGGCCGGGGCTACATCTTCCTCGACTACCGGCAGAACCAGCAGTACAACTCCACCCGGGTGACGGCGCACGAGACGGGCCACGTGCTCGGGCTGCCGGACCACTACTCGGGCCCGTGCAGCGAGTTGATGTCGGGCGGCGGCCCGGGCACCTCGTGCCAGAACGCCAACCCGAACTCCGCCGAGCGGGCGCGCGTGAACCAGCTGTGGGCCAACGGCCTCGTCGCCTCCGGGATGGGGACGAAGGGCTGATCCCGGCTAACCCTCCGGGGGGACGTACTCCGGACACTCCGGGTTCCGACACGGACCCGGAACCCACTCCGGGATGAAGATCCCCAGGGACTTGCGCCGTCTGACCACCGTGTCGACGGGGCTCCCACAGGCCGGGCACGTCTGCTGTGCGTGCCCGGCCCGCGGGGCGACCGTCCCGTGCGCGTGTTCTTCCCGCTGTTCACCGGCCATACCTCCACGGTAGGCCGGTTCCGCGCGTCGTGACGTCCGACGGGGCGGGCGGGTCAGCGCTTGACGGCGTACGTGGTGACGGTCTGGCCGCCGCCGAGGGCCTTGAACCCGGTGAGCTCCAGGGGGCGCACCCCGAAACCGGCGCGCGACATCGGCATGCCGGTGCCCACGAAGACCGGGTACGTCTTGACGATGAACTCGTCGATCTCGTCGATCAACTGCCGGGCCAGGTCGGCGCCGCCGCACAGCCAGATGTCGAGGCCTTCCTCGGCCTTGAGCTCGCGGACCCGGGCCACGACGTCCCCACTGATCAGCTGCACCTGCGGGTCCGGCGGGGTGGCGAGGGAGCGCGAGACGACGTACTGCTGGCGCATGTGGCCGTAGGGGCTGATCATGCCGTGCTTGAGGCCCGGCTCGTACGTCGCCCGCCCCATGAGCACCGCGTCGAAGCGCTTGGGCTCCGCGTCGGCGATGCCGAGCTGGGCGCGGCCCGCGGCGGACACCGTCTCCGGGTACTCGGCCTTGAGGAGCTCGACGAATTCGGCGTCGAGGTAGCTGTAGAAGAACTCGCCGTCGCCGTCCGGGGCCCCGATGAAGCCGTCGACCGACGTGGCGATGAAGTACGTGAGCTTGCGCAAGCGATTCTCTTCCGTTCGACCGTGCCACCGCACCGGGGCACGTCACATAAAGTACTGCGGATGAAGTGGTTTGGCAAGAGGCTTCGGCGTGGGCTCGGGCAAACCGGTTCGGCGACCGATTCGGCGACCGATTCGGCGACCGGTTCGGCAACTACCCCCGCGGCTTGCGCCACATCGGCCACATCAGCGGACCCTCCGGCAGCCGCACCGCCTCCCCCGTGAACTCCCAGCCGAGCCGCTCGTACAGCCCCTTGCTGCGCTCGCTGCTGGCCTCCAGGTACGCCGGCAGGCCCTCGCGGTCGCAGCGCTCCAGCACCGGGCGCATCAGCTCGGTGCCCAGCCCCTGGCCCTGCCGGCCCGGGGCGACCGCGATCATCAGCAGGTACTCGTGCTCCTCCGCCGTCGGGTGGACCTCGCCCGTCAGCCGGCCGACCAGCTCGCAGCGCTCGTTGTCCGGGTCGGCGACGGCCCGCATCCTCGCCGGGACGTCATCCTCACCCTCGGGCTCCCCGGCCGGGATCCGCAGCCACAGCGCGGCCGCCGAGCCGTCCACCGCGTAGTCGATCCGACCCTCGGCCAGCGCCACGTCCACGAAGACGCCCAGGAACCTGCCGTGCACCGCGGCCCGGTGTTCCGGGTCGGGGAAGACCCAGCTGCTCACCGGGTCGGTGCGGAAGGCCTCGTCGAGGAGGCGGGCCACCGCGTCCCGGTCCGACTGTTCCGCCTGACGTATCTCCAGCGCCACCGGTCACACCTTTCGCTCAATCGTCAACGACCTTGAGCGATCCTAGAGTTGGCCCACAAAGGCGGAAAGGCCCGTTCCGGCACATGCGATGCCGGAACAGGCCTTGCACGGCACCACCGCCGCGGGGTCACCTCGTACGGCGCGTCACGAACTCCGCGAGCGCCAGCAGCCCGCCCGCCGCCCCGAGGTCCGGAACCGCACGGGACAGCTGCTGCACCGCCCGGCCCATCCGGTCCGCGGCGTGCCCCTGCGCCCAGTCGCGCCCGCCGGCCCGCTCCACCGCCTCGGCCGCCCGCCGCACGTCGCCGTCTGCGGTCATGGGACCCGTGTACAGGGCGGCCAGCTCCTCCCCCGCCGTGGTGCCCGAGGTGAGGGCGGCCACGACCGGCAGGGACTTCTTGCGGGCGATCAGATCGGCTCCCGCGGGTTTGCCGGTGTGCCCCGGATCCCCCCAGATGCCGATCAGGTCGTCGATGAGCTGGAAGGCCAGTCCGGCCTCCCGGCCGAAGGCGTCCATGGCGTCGACCTCGTCCGGCCCGGCCCCCGCGTACAGCGCGCCCAGGGCGCACGCGCAGCCCAGGAGGGCCCCGGTCTTGGCCGTCGCCATGGTCAGGCACTCGTCCAGCGAGACGTCCGGGCGCTGTTCGAAGGCGCAGTCCGCCTGCTGGCCCGCGCACAGCTCGATGACGCAGGCCGAGAGGCGGGCCGAGGCGGGCGCCGAGGCCGGGTGCGGATCCTCGGCGAGCAGTCCCAGCGCGAGCGCCATCATGGCGTCGCCCGTGATGATCGCGTCCGGTATCCCGAAGACCGTCCAGGCGGTGGCCCGGCCGCGCCGGCGGACGTCCTTGTCGATGACGTCGTCGTGCAGCAGCGTGAAGTTGTGCGCCAGCTCCACGGCCACCGCCGCGCGTACCGCCTCGTCCGGCTCCCCGCCCGGCCCCTGCATGGCTTGGGCCGCCGCGAGCACCAGGGCCGGCCGGATGGCCTTCCCGGCGTTGCCCGCGGCCGGGGTGCCGTCGGCCCGCTCCCAGCCGAAGTGGTACAGCGCGACGCGCCGCATCGCGCCGGGCAGGCTCTCGACCGTCCGGCGGAGTTCCGGGTTGACCGTTTCTCTTGTCCGTTCCAGGAGGGCCGCGGCCTCCTGGCCCTCGCCCGTCGCGACGGCGTTCAGCGCCAACGGCCGATCTCCACGTTCTCCAGCACGCCGAGCGCGTCCGGCACCAGCACGGCGGTGGAGAAGTAGGCGGTGACCAGGTAGGAGATGATCGCCTGCTCGCTGATCCCCATGAAGCGGACCGACAGGCTCGGCTCGATCTCGTCGGGGATGCCCGGCTGGTGCAGGCCGATCACGCCCTGCTCGTCCTCGCCCGTGCGCATGCACAGGATGGACGTGGTGCGGGCGTCGCTGATCGGGATCTTGTTGGACGGGAAGATCGGCACCCCGCGCCAGGACGGCACCCGGTGGCCGTCGATGTCGATGGACTCCGGGTACAGCCCGCGCTTGTTGCACTCGCGGCCGAAGGCGGCGATCGCCTTGGGGTGGGCGAGGAAGAGCTTGGAGCCGCGGCGCATGCTGAGCAGCTGGTCCATGTCGTCGGGGCTGGGCGCGCCGTCGTGGGGCTGGATGCGCTGGTCGTAGTCGGCGTTGTGGAGCAGGCCGAAGTCGTGGTTGTTGAGCATCTCGTGCTCCTGGCGCTCGCGCAGCGCCTCGACCGTGAGCCGCAACTGCTGCTCGGTCTGGTTCATCGGCTGGTTGTACAGGTCGGCGACGCGGGTGTGCACGCGCAGGACCGTTTGTGCAATGGAGAGTTCGTACTCGCGCGGGCGGGCCTCGTAGTCCACGAAGGTGCCGGGGAGCACGGCCTCGCCCTGGTGGCCGGCGGAGAGCTCGATGGCGGCCTCGCCGTACTTGTTGGTCCGCTGCTCGGGCAGGGACCGTACGGAATCGACGTGCGCGCGCAGCGAGTCGACCCGGTCGGCGAGCAGCTGGAAGTCCTGGCGGGTCAGGACGAGCGCGGTGCCCGCGGTGGCGGCGCGGGCGGTGTACTCCCAGATCGCCTCCTCGTCGACGAGGGAGTCCTCGCCGAAGAAGGCGCCGTCGGCGACGGTCCGCAGGACGGCGTCCTCGCCGTAGGGGCCGGGGCCGATCTGGTCGATGCGGCCGTGGGCGAGGAGGAACACCTGGTCGGAGGCGCTGCCGAAGGAGGTGAGCTCCTGGCCGGGCTCGAAGTCGATCTGGCGGCACCGCTGGGCGAGTTCGCCGAGGACGTCGAGGTCCTCGTAGTCGCGCAGCAGCGGGAGCTCACCGAGCTCGGCGGGGATCACCTGGACCTGGGTCCCGGTCTTGATGAATTCGACGATGCCGTTGCCGACCGAGTAGCTCAGCCGGCGGTTGACGCGGTAGGTGCCGCCCTGCACCGAGACCCACGGGAGCATCTTCAGGAGCCACCGCGAGGTGATTTCCTGCATCTGCGGCGCGGACTTGGTCGTGGTTGCCAAGTTCCGCGCGGCCGATGTCCCCAGACTGCGCTGCTGTGTCTGGGCCTCGGATTCGGAACCTGCCTGGACCGACATGTCTTTCCCTTTCGATCACTCCATGGATCTGCGGGATGCAGCCTTCCAGTACGGAACGTGGTGGGACCATTACACAAAAGGGTGGGACTACTCCGTCCGGGTGCGGGGCACTCTCTGGGGTTCAACTCGCCCCCCACAGGCCCCTCCGGACCCACCACTTTCGGCCAGCACACCGCTCGCGGGCCTTTAATTTGCAACGCGGATGCAAGTTTTCTACGGTGAACGCATGCGCCTGACCCGATTCACCGACCTGGCCCTGCGCGTCCTGATGCGCCTGGCCGTCGAGCAGGCGGACCTCCCGACCACGCGCGACGTGGCGGCGACGATGCAGGTTCCGTACACCCACACGGCCAAAGTGGTCGCCAAGCTGCAGCATCTCGGCCTGGTCGAGGCGCGGCGCGGCCGCGGCGGCGGGCTCGCCCTGACCTCCGCCGGCCGGGCGGCCTCGGTGGGCGGGGTGGTGCGCGAACTGGAGGGCGCGGGCGACGTCGTGGACTGCGAGGGCAGCGCTCCCTGCCCGCTGCGGAGCGCCTGCGTCCTGCGGGGCGCGCTGCGCCGGGCCCAGGAGGCGTTCTTCGCCGCGCTCGACCCGCTGACGGTGAACGACCTGGTGGCAGCCCCGACAGGACCGCTGCTCCTGGGCATCTCGGGCGGGTCGCCGGGCGGGGCCGAAAGGCCCTGACCGCCCGGGCCGGATGGCCGATTCGCACCGCCCTCCGACCTGCCTAGGCTGAAGCCGACGGGGAGATCGAACACAAGTCCGCACCGCGGCAACCAGAACGCCGGCCTCCAGAAGCAGGCCCTCGCCGGCTCCATAGCGGCCTTCGCGACCCACCTCGTCGACCACCCGGACACCCGGCCCGACGTGATGCTGAACCGCATCGCCCACAAGCACGCCTCGCTCGGCGTGACCCGCGAGCAGTACCCGGTCGTCCGCGAGCACCTCTTCGAGGCGATCGCCGAGATCCTCGGCGAGGCCGTCACCCCCGAGGTCGCCGAGGCCTGGGACGAGGTCTACTGGCTGATGGCCAACGCCCTGATCGCCATCGAGGAGCGCCTCTACGCCGAGCAGCAGGTCCTCGCGGGCGACGTCTGGCGGACCTGGACGGTCACCGGCCGGGTCGAGGAGACCGCGGACTGCACCACCTTCCGCCTCACCCCGGCGGACGGCGCCCCGGCCCCCTCCTTCAAGCCCGGCCAGTACGTCTCCGTCCAGGTCGAACTCCCGGACGGCGCCCGCCAGATCCGCCAGTACAGCCTCTCCACCTCCCCCGGCTCCCCGTTCCGCGCGATCACCGTCAAGCGGGTCCGCGGCCCGGCCGCCGCCGGCCCCGACGGCGAGGTCTCCCACCACCTGCACGCCCGCGTCCAGGTCGGTGACACCCTGCGCGTCTCGACCCCGTACGGCGACCTGGTCCTGCGGGACTCCGCCGCGCCCGTCCTGCTCGCCTCGGCGGGCATCGGCTGCACCCCGATGCTCTCGATGCTGGAGCACCTCGCCACACCGGGCACACCGCCCCGGTCACCGTCCTGCACGCCGACCGCTCCCCCGCCGACCACCCGCTGCGCGGCGACCACCGGGCGCTGACGCTCAAGCTGACCGACGCCTCGGCCCGCTTCTGGTACGAGGCCGATGCCGAGCCGGGCGACGGCGAAGGCCGGATCGACCTGACGGCCGTCCCGATCGCGCCCGGCACCCGGGCCTACCTGTGCGGGCCGCTCCCCTTCATGCGGGCGGTGCGCGAGCAGCTGCCGGCCAAGGGCGTGCCGGCCGCGGACATCCACTACGAGGTCTTCGGCCCCGACCTGTGGCCGGCTTCGGCGTGACCGCCGGCCAGAACCCTGGCCAGAACACGCCCTAGCGACGGAAGGCCCGCCTCCACTACACCGGAACGTAGCGAACCGCATACGCACCGTGAACGCACAGAGGAGGCGGCACCATGTCCGCACCCATGCCCGCAGAACGCTTCATCACCGCCCTGCGCGCCGAGGGCCTGACCGTCGTCGAGGTCGGCGCCTGGCGCACCCACAACCGCAACCACAAGGGCCCCTGGGGGCCGGTGCACGGCGTGGTGATCCACCACACCGTCAGCCACGGCACGTCCTTCACCGTCAACCTCTGCCGCGAGGGCGACGCCGACCTCCCCGGCCCCCGCTGCCACGGGGTGATCACGAAGGACGGCCGCGTCCACCTGGTCGGCTACGGCCGCGCCAACCACGCGGGCTCGGGCGACTCCGACGTCCTGGCGGCGGTGATCGCGGAGAAGCGGCTGCCGCCGGACAACGAGCGGGACGCGGACGGGAACACCCACTTCTACGGCTTCGAGTGCGAGAACCTCGGCGACGGCGAGGACCCCTGGCCGCCGGTCCAACTGGACGCCATGGCCCGCGCGGCGGCCGCGGTGTGCCGGGTCCACGGCTGGACCTCGCGCTCGGTGATCGGCCACCTGGAGTGGCAGCCGGGCAAGATCGACCCCAAGGGCTTCACGATGGACTGGTTCCGCGACCGCGTCGCCGAACACCTGAAGTAGGAGGCGTCAGGGCCGGTCGTACCAGGCGAAGGCGGAGATCCGCCATCCCTCAGGGGTCCGGACGAACTGGATGGTCTTCGTCCCGACCCCCTCGAACGGCTCCCCGTCCAGGATCCCGGCCTTCGCGTACCCCCCGAACCGCGAGGCGATGTCCCCCTCGATCTCGGTCCGCTCGGAGGTCTCCCACTCGGAGAACTCCACCAGCCGCCCGCCGCCGAGCAGCCGCTCCCGGGGTTCGACGAACTCCTCCACGCTGTAGACGGCGAGCTCCGGCCCGGTCTTGACGATCACGCCACCCGGAAGGACCAGCCGGCGGATCCGGGCCACGTCGGCGGCCCCGCCCCCGCGGTTGTCGAAGGCGCCGAAGAACTCGGCGGTCACCCGGTCGATCTCAGCCTTGGCCATGGACATGGCGCCGAAGGTAGCACCGCGCCGTGCCCGGCGGCACGGGACGGCCACAATGGGTGGGTGACCCGCCCCGTGAACCCCGCCGACCTCCTCGAACGGCGCCCGCCCTCCCCTCTCCAGGAGACCCACGACGCACGGTTCGCGCGGCACGGCGTACGGCTGCTGCTGAAGCGGGACGATCTGGTGCACCCGGTGATTCCGGGGAACAAGTGGCGCAAGCTCGCGCCGAACCTGCGGGCGGCGCTCGCGCAGGGGCACGACACGCTGGTCACCTTCGGCGGCGCGTACTCCAACCACCTGCGGGCCACCGCGGCGGCCGGGCGGCTGCTCGGCCTGCGGACGGTCGGCATCGTGCGCGGCGACGAGCTGGCCGGGCGGCCCCTCAACGACTCCCTGGCCCGGTGCGCGGCGGACGGCATGCGGCTGCACTTCGTCTCCCGCGCCGACTACCGCCGCAAGGCGGAGCCCGGGTTCCAGGCCCGGCTGGCGGCCGAGGCCGGTGCGCGAGGCGCGTACGTCGTCCCGGAGGGCGGCAGCAACGCCCTGGCCCTGGCGGGCTGCGAGGAACTGGGCCGCGAGCTGCGCGGCCTCACCGATGTGGCGGCGGTGGCCTGCGGGACCGGCGGCACCCTGGCGGGCCTGGCGGCGGGACTCGCCCCGGGCCAGCGGGCGCTGGGCGTCCCGGTGGTGGCGGGCGGCTTCCTGGCGGCGGAGATACGTTCCCTCCAGCACCAGGCCTTCGGCGGCCCGGCGGGCGACTGGACCCTGGCCGAGGACTTCCACCACGGCGGCTACGCCCGCGTCCCGGCCGAACTGGACTCCTTCGCGGCCGACTTCGAGTCCCGCCACGGCCTCCCGGTGGAACGGGTCTACGTGGCGAAGCTCCTGTTCGCCCTGACCGCCCTCACCGAATCCGGAACCTTCCCGCCGGGCACCACCCTGACGGCCGTCATCACGGGCCGCCCGTAGCCGTCTTGCCGGATGTGTGCCCGGCCGGGGGTGGGGACGGGGTGGGGTGTCGGCCGGGACTAAAACGAGATGAATTCGGCGCACACCACCGCCCGACAGAACAACCCCCGAACGGGCGCCGAACATCGAAGCCCGTCCCGGCCGACACCCCACCCCGTCCCCACCCCCGGCCCCCACGGGACGGCGGCGGCACACCCAGCCCCGCCGGCGTTTGAGGCGCGGGGTCCGGGGCGGAGCCCCGGGGCGGCCGGCAGGCCGCTGCCTGGAGCGGGACCGGCCCCAGACCTGCCGAGCCCCCGCAGGGGTCAGGCCGACTCCTCGCGGTACGCCGCCGCCTCCTCCAGGTCCAGCCTGCGCAGCAGCCCCCGCAGCATTTCGTCGTCGATGCGGCGCCTGTCCCGCAACGCCACGAAGACCTCCCGCTCCGCCTCGATCATCTCCCGCGCCAGCCTCCGGTAGATGTCGTCCGCCGACTCCCCCGTCAGCGGGTTGACCTCGCCCAACCGCTCCCACACCGCGTTGCGCCGCCGCTCCAGCACCGTCCGCAGCCGGTCCGCCAGCGGCGGCGGCAGCGTGCTGTTCTCCGGTTCCTCCAGCAGCTCCGCCAGCCGGTCCTCCGCCGCCCGCGAGGCCTCGCTCTGCGCCTGCGCCTCCGCCAGCGTCTCGGCCTGCAGGTCCCGCGGCGGCAGCTTCAGCATCCGGATCAGCGGCGGCAGCGTCAGCCCCTGCACCACCAGCGTCCCGATGACCGTCGTGAAGGTCAGGAAGAGGATCAGGTTCCGGTGCGGCACCGAGATCGGCACGGAGAAGGCGATGGCCAGCGAGACCACCCCGCGCATCCCGGCCCACCCCACGATCACCGGCGCCCTCCAGTCGGTGTCCGCCTCCCGCGTGCGGATCCGCTCCGACACCCAGCGCGGCACGAAGGTCGCCGGGAACACCCACAGGTACCGGGCCACCACCACCGCGAGGAACACCACGACCGCGTACCCGGCCACGGCCGCGCCCTCGTACTCCCCCAGCCCCCTCAGGACGACCGGCAGCTGGAGTCCGATCAGCGCGAAGACCACCGACTCCAGGACGAAGGCGACCACCTTCCACACGGCCTCCTCCTGGAGCCGGGTGGCGAAGTCGACCTGCCAGTTCCGGTGCCCGATGTACAGGGCGACCACGACCACCGCCAGCACGCCCGAGGCGTGCACCCGCTCGGCCGCCGCGTACGCGACGAAGGGGATCAGCAGCGAGAGCGTGTTCTGGAGCAGCGGCTCCTTGAGCCGCTTGCGCAGCTGGTGGATCGGCACCATGAGCAGCAGGCCCACGCCGACCCCGCCCACCGAGGCCAGCAGGAACTCCGCGATCCCGCCCGCCCAGCCTGCGCTCACGCCGACCGCCGCCGCCAGCGCCACCTTGTAGGCGGTGATCGCGGTGGCGTCGTTCACCAGGGACTCGCCCTGCAGGATGGTCGTCATCCGGTTCGGCAGCCCGAGCTTGCGGGCGATCGCGGTCGCGGCCACCGCGTCGGGCGGCGCGATCACCGCGCCCAGCACCAGCGCCACCGGCGCCGACAGGCCCGGCACCAGCAGGTACGCCGCGTACCCCACGGCGAGCGTCGCGAAGAGCACGTACCCGACGGACAGCAGCGCGATGGGCCTGATGTTCGCGCGCAGGTCCAGGTACGAGCTGTCCACGGCGGCCGTGTGCAGCAGCGGCGGGAGCAGCAGCGGCAGCACGATGTGCGGGTCGAGGACGTACGGCGGCACGCCCGGGACGTACGCGGCGAGCAGCCCGGCGGCGACCAGCAACAGCGGCGCGGGCACCGGGGTCCGGCGGGCCAGCCCCGCGACGGCCGCGCTCCCGGCGACCAGCGCCACCAGCGGCAATACCTCCATCGATGATCCATCCTCATCCGTCGCGCGCCCGCACCCTGGTCGTACGCTGGCCATCATGAGCGAGTGCACCCACGTTGCCGAACTGCCGCGCCCCGAGCCGGTCCCGTCTGCCCAGACCTGCGTCGAATGTCTGGAGCTCGGCAGCCATCCCGTGCAGCTGCGGATGTGCCTGGGGTGCGGGTACGTCGCCTGCTGTGACTCCTCGCCCTATCGGCACGCCACGGCGCACCACGCGGCGACCGGCCATCCGATCATGCGGAGCTTCGAGCCGGGCGAGATCTGGCGCTGGTGTTTTGTCGACGGTTCGATCGTCTGAGGCGGGGTAGGTCAACCCTCCGCCGGTTCCCCTGATTTGGGCCCGCAGACCCCTAGCCACTGTGCGTACCGATGGGCTTACCATCGGTCACTGGCCGTGGGAAGGGGTGCCCGCAAGCGGGCGCCACGAGGGGTGCCGCGACACGATCGCCCGGATCGCGATAGCGTCACCGGCGAACAGAGCTCGTACCACCTTGGAGGTGAGGGGTTGTCCCAGATCGCAGGCGAGCCCGGGACCCAGGACTTCGTGGAAGTCCGGCTGCCCGCTGCGGGTGCCTACCTGTCGGTGCTGCGGACGGCCACGGCCGGCCTCGCCGCACGTTTGGACTTCACCCTCGACGAGATCGAGGACCTCCGCATCGCGGTGGACGAGGCCTGCGCGATCCTGCTCCAGCAGGCCGTGCCGGGCTCCGTCCTCAGCTGCGTCTTCCGTCTGATCGAGGATTCGCTGGAGGTCACGGTTTCCGCGCCGACCACCGACGGGCGCGCGCCGGAGCGCGATACGTTCGCGTGGACGGTGCTGTCGGCTCTGGCCGGCAAGGTCGAGGCGACGGTCGAGGAGAACCGGACGGTGAGCATCAGCCTCTACAAACAGCGCGGCGCGGGACCAGGCCCGGCGTGAGCGGCGGGGAGATCCCGGTGCGGGGCGGGGATCGGCCCCGGGCACGGCACGAGGTCGACGGCGGCATCCCGGAGCAGCAGCACGCCCGGCCGCACCCGGCTGACGCGGATGCGGAAGACGGCTTTTTGGACTCGGCGGAGCGACGGGCGGGCCCTATGAGCGAGAACCAGCACGAACAAGCACAGCCATCCCAGCCATCAGAGCCACCCGAGGCCGCTGCCGCGGCCCCGGTGGTGCCTGGTGTCTCCGATGACTCCGACGGCCCGGTGATCCCGGCGATCCCCGTGGTGCCGCTGTTCCCGGTGTCGGCGGCACTGCCGGATCCGCGCGACCGCAGCGGCGCGCGGGCCCTGTTCATCGAGCTGCGGGCGCTGCCCGAGGGCTCGGCGGAGCGGGCGGAGCTGCGCAACCGTCTCGTACGGATGCACCTGCCGCTGGTCGAGCACCTGGCACGGCGCTTCCGCAACCGCGGCGAGCCGCTCGACGACCTGACGCAGGTCGCGACGATCGGCCTGATCAAGTCGGTGGACCGGTTCGACCCGGACCGCGGGGTCGAGTTCTCCACGTACGCCACGCCCACGGTGGTCGGCGAGATCAAGCGCCACTTCCGTGACAAGGGCTGGGCGGTCCGGGTGCCCCGGCGCCTTCAGGAGCTGCGGCTCTCGCTGACCACGGCGACGGCGGAGCTGTCCCAGCAGCACGGCCGCTCCCCCACGGTGCACGAACTGGCCGAGCGGCTGGGGATCTCCGAGGAGGAGGTGCTGGAGGGGCTGGAATCTGCCAACGCCTACAGCACGCTCTCGCTGGACGTCCCGGACACCGACGACGAGTCGCCGGCGGTCGCGGACACCCTGGGCGCGGAGGACGAGGCCCTGGAGGGCGTCGAGTACCGCGAGTCCCTCAAGCCGCTGCTGGAGGGTCTGCCGCCGCGGGAGAAGCGGATCCTGCTGCTTCGGTTCTTCGGCAACATGACCCAGTCGCAGATCGCGCAGGAGGTCGGCATCTCCCAGATGCACGTCTCCCGGCTGCTGGCCCGCACCCTGGCCCAGCTGCGCGAGAAGCTCCTCGTCGAGGAGTAGGACGGGTTATCGGGCCTCTTCGCGGGGCCCGATTCCCAGCGCCTCGGTCGCCGTCGGGTTCACCAGGAGTGCCACGACGGCCACCGCGGTCACGGCCAGCGCCACGGCGGCGGCGATCATCGCGCCGCCGGTGGTGTAGAGGGTCCAGGCGACCGGCAGCGCCATCAGCTGGGTGATCAGTGCCGGGCCGCGGCTCCAGCGGCGGCCCAGGCGCAGTCCGCGGGCCGCGATCAGCGGCAGCGCGGCGAGCGCGAGCAGGGTGACCCCGCCGGTCTCGGCCTGCTGCGGGGAGTCGGCGTCGCCGGCGATGCCCACGAACAGCATGTAGACACCGAGCCCGGCGAGCGCCAGGCCCTGCAGGGCGGTGAGCGCGGCGGCGGCGGTCAGCCGGCCGGGCAGCGCGGCGGTCTCGGCGGCGGCGGGGGCGGCGGCATTCGGGGGCTGCTTCTTACTCACCCCAGCAGGGTAGCCGCGTGCCCCGGGCCGGGTGGGGACGGGCAGCAGGGTCGGCGGTCGAAGCTCATGGACGGGCTGGGTAGTCTGGCGCTCATGCGTGCACTTCTCGTGGCCAACCCAGCAGCGACGACCACCAGTGCGCGCACGCGCGACGTCCTGACCCACGCCCTGGCCAGCGAAATGAAGCTGGAGGCGGTGACCACCGAGTACCGGGGGCACGCCAGGGACCTGGGCCGCAAGGCCGCGCACGAGGGGCTGGATCTCGTCGTCGCCCTGGGCGGTGACGGCACGGTCAACGAGGTGGTCAACGGGCTGCTGCACAACGGGCCCGATCCGGAGCGGCTGCCCCGGCTGGCGGTGGTTCCCGGCGGCTCCACCAATGTCTTCGCCCGCGCGCTCGGACTGCCCAACGACTCGGTCGAGGCGACCGGCGCCCTGCTGGACGCGCTGCGGGAGCGGCGCGAGCGGACGGTGGGCCTGGGGCTGGCGGCCGGCACCCCGGGTACGGAGGACGAGTCGGTTCCGGCGCGCTGGTTCACCTTCTGCGCGGGCTTCGGTTTCGACGCGGGCGTGGTGGGGCGGGTCGAACAGCAGCGCGAACGCGGCAAGCGTTCGACGCATGCCCTGTACGTACGACAGCTCATGCGCCAGTTCTGGGAGGAGCCGAACCGCCGGCACGGCACGGTGACGCTGGAGCGCCCCGGAGCGGATCCGGTGACGGACCTGGTGCTGTCGATAGTCTGCAATACCTCGCCCTGGACATACCTGGGCAATCGTCCGCTGTACGCCTCCCCGGAGGCGTCGTTCGATACTGCGCTTGACGTATTGGCACTGGACCGTTTGTCAACTCCGGCGGTCGCGCGGTACGCGACACAGCTCCTGACCTCGACTCCTGAGCGGGGTCCGCACGGCAAGCACGCGGTGTCTCTGCACGATCTGACCGACTTCACCTTGCATTCGAAGGTTCCACTTCCCTTCCAGATGGACGGCGACCACCTCGGTCTGCGCACCAGCGTTCGGTTCACAGGCGTTCGCCGTGCACTGCGTGTGATTGTGTGAGTAGAAGAGCCCAAAGTCCTTTCACTCGAACGTTTACACGCTGGTCCACCCTCACGATGTAGGGCTGTGACCTAGTAGACACCGACGAATCAAAAAAAACTTTCCGGAAGGGGTTGTATCCCCGTCCGAGGTTTGCGAATCTCTACATGGCGATCGGGACAGCCCGCAGAACCCGGCACCCACTCAGATCGCCAGAACCCCCCAACGAATCTTGGACCCCGCACCGGGCAACTGGGCGTCGGCCCTTCCCTCACGGGGGGATTCGTGAAAGCGTTCACATTCACAAGCAACGTGCATGTCACACAAGAGAGGTAGCAGCCATGGACTGGCGTCACAACGCCGTTTGTCGTGAGGAAGACCCCGAGCTGTTCTTCCCCATCGGCAACACCGGTCCTGCGCTGCTGCAGATCGAGGAAGCCAAGGCCGTCTGCCGCCGCTGCCCCGTCATGGAGCAGTGCCTGCAGTGGGCGCTCGAGTCCGGTCAGGACTCCGGCGTCTGGGGCGGTCTCAGCGAGGACGAGCGCCGCGCCATGAAGCGCCGCGCCGCTCGCAATCGGGCGCGTAACGCCACCGCCTGACATCGACTTTCGAGCCTCGAGCCGCAGCGCGTAGTAACCGTATAAGCGCTCAGCAACGTGCTCTTGAGCCCCGGACCGAGAACCTTCGGTCCGGGGCTCAGTGCTGTGCGGGGTGCGGTCCGGCCACCGGGCCGTCACGCTGAGTGAGGCCGGGCCGTACGGCCGGGGCTACTTCTGCGGGCTCGACGGTATGTCGAGGACGACCTTGGTGCCGCGCGGCTCCGCCCGGACCATGTCGAAGGTGCCGCCGAGCTCGCCCTCCACGAGGGTCCGTACGATCTGCAGTCCGAGATTGCCGGCCCGCTGGGGGTCGAACCCCTCGGGCAGTCCCCTGCCGTCGTCGAGCACGGTGATCAGCAGCCGCCCGTCCGCGCGGCCGGTGCCGGAGCGGATCGCGGAGACCTCCACGGTGCCGCGCTCCCCCTGGGTGAAGGCGTGCTCCAGGGCGTTCTGCAGGATCTCGGTCAGCACCATCGACAGCGGGGTGGCGACCTCGGCGTCCAGGATCCCGAACCGTCCGGTGCGCCGGCAGTCGACCCTGCCCGGGGAGATCTCCGAGACCATCGCGATCACGCGGTCGGCGATCTCGTCGAACTCGACGCGCTCATCCAGGTTCTGAGACAGCGTCTCGTGCACGATCGCGATCGAACCGACCCGGCGCACGGCCTCGTTCAGTGCCTCGCGGCCCTGCGGCGAATCCATCCTGCGGGCCTGGAGCCGCAGCAGGGCGGCCACCGTCTGGAGGTTGTTCTTGACCCGGTGGTGGATCTCCCGGATCGTCGCGTCCTTGGTGATGAGTTCGCGTTCGCGACGGCGCAGTTCGGTGACGTCGCGGCAGAGCACCAGGGAGCCGATCCGGGTCCCCTTCGGCTTCAGCGGGATGGCGCGCAGCTGGATGACCCCGCCGTTGCCCTCGACCTCGGTCTCCCTCGGGGCCCAGCCGCTGGCGAGCTTGACCAGGGCCTCGTCCACCGGGCCGCGCGAGGGCGCGAGTTCGGTGGTGGTGTCGCCGAGGTGCTGGCCGACCAGGTCGGAGGCGAGGCCGAGCCGGTGGTAGGCGGAGAGCGCGTTCGGGGAGGCGTAGGTGACCACGCCGTCGGCGTCGAGCCGGATCAGGCCGTCGCCGACGCGCGGGGAGGCGTCCATGTCGACCTGCTGGCCGGGGAACGGGAAGGAGCCCGCGGCGATCATCTGGGCCAGGTCGGAGGCGGACTGGAGGTAGGTCAGCTCCAGCCGGCTCGGTGTACGCACAGTGAGCAGGTTGGTGTTGCGGGCGATCACGCCCAGGACCCGGCCCTCGCGGCGGACGGGGATCGACTCGACGCGGACCGGCACCTCCTCCCGCCACTCAGGGTCACCTTCGCGCACGATCCGGCCCTCGTCGAGCGCGGCGTCGAGCAGCGGGCGCCGGCCGCGGGGCACCAGGTGGCCGACCATGTCGTCCTGGTACGAGGTGGGGCCGGTGTTCGGGCGCATCTGCGCGACCGAGACGTACCGGGTGCCGTCGAGGGTGGGCACCCACAGCACGAGGTCGGCGAAGGACAGGTCGGAGAGCAGCTGCCACTCCGAGACCAGCAGGTGGAGCCACTCCAGGTCGGTTTCACTGAGAGCGGTGTGCTGGCGTACGAGGTCGTTCATGGAGGGCACGTGGCGAGCGTACCCCGGGTACGCGTCATGACTTTCCCCACGGGATTACGCAGGAGTATCCAGGAGGCCCCCGGGCCGCGTACTGTTGGATGAACTGACGGGATTCAGGGCCCTGTCATTGGATGGACAGAACAGAATGGTCTAGTCCACAATTGATTCATACTTCCGCCCTCCCCGCACAGGAGGACGGATCGAGGTAAGCCGCGCACTCTGCCCTGACTGCGCCGGCGCCTCCCACCGGCCGCGGGAACCGCACACCCGCCGGCCGTAAGTACTCCGGGCTACGGTGCCGGACGGGCCGAGGGTCCCGTCGGGCACCGTGGCCCAGAGGAATCCACACGCGGAATCCACCCGCCGAATCCACCCGCGGCACGCATCCTCGGAACCTACGCGGGCCAGGCCAGCATCGCCCGTGCCGCGACCGCCTCCAGCTCCTCCCGCGTGGCCCCGTCCCGCGACTGCTGGGACATCCCCTGGAGCACCGCTCCCGCGTACCGTGCCAGCTCCCGCGCGTCCGTGTCCGCGGGCAGCGCGCCGGTGGCGATGTCCGCCCGGATCCGGCTCTCGAACATCGCGAGGCTCGCGGCGCGCCGCTCGCGCAGGGCCTCCGCCACCTCCGCCGAGGTGGTGTTGACGGCTGCGCTGATCACCATGCAGCCGGGCGGGTGGGCGGGGTCGGTGTAGATCTCGGCCGCCTCGTGCAGGACGCGCCGCACGGCCGCCTCGGCGGTGGGCTCCTCGGCCAGCGCCACGCTCGCGAAGTCCCCGTAGCGGCCCCCGTAGACCACCACGACCTCGTCGAAGAGCTTGCGCTTGTCGCCGAAGGCCGCGTAGAGGCTGGGCGCGCTGATGCCCAGGGTCGAGGTCAGGTCGGCGATGGACGTCGCCTCGTAGCCGCGCTCCCAGAAGGCCCGCATGGCCTTGTCCAGGGCGGCGTCGCGGTCGAAGGAGCGGGGTCTGCCACGCTGTCCGGTCACCATGCGCAGATTCTATAGCGGGCGTTACGGAATCTGGTACGGTCCCTTTCTGTAGCGACCACTAGCGAATTGCGAAGGGGGGCGCGTCATGGGCGTGCTCAAGGGGAAGACGGCACTGGTCACGGGCGGCAGCCGGGGCATCGGACGAGCCGTCGCGGAGCGGCTGGCGCGGGACGGGGCGCTGGTCGCGGTGCACTACGGCCGCAACGAGGCGGCGGCGAAGGAGACCGTGGCCGCGATCGAGACGGCCGGCGGGCGGGCCTTCGCGCTCGGGGCGGAGCTCGGGGTTCCGGGCGACGCGCGGGCCCTGTGGGCGGCGTACGAGGCCCATCCCGCACACACCGGGCACGTGGACATCCTGGTCAACAATGCGGGAGGGGCGGCCTTCGCCGGGATCGAGGACACCGACGAGGAGACGTACGACCGGGTTCACGCGCTCAACGCCAAGGCCGCGTTCTTCGTGATCCAGCAGGGGCTGGCCCGACTGCGCGACGGGGGCAGGATCGTCAACGTGACCGGCACCCCGGAGCTCGCCCTGCCCGCGATCCTGGCCACGATCATGACGAAGGGCGCGGTGAACGCACTGACCCGCTCCCTGTCCGCCGCGCTCGCCCCGCGCGGGATCACCGTGAACTCGGTGGGCCCCGGGATCATCGACACCGACCTGAACGCGGCCCTCCTCGCGGACCCCGCGACCCGGGCCCACCTGGCCTCCCGCTCGGTCTTCCACCGGATCGGCACGCCGGAGGAGGTCGCGGACGTGGTGGCCTTCCTGGCCTCGCCGGACTCCCGCTGGGTGACGGGCCAGCACCTGGACGCCACGGGCGGCCTCCAGCTCGCGCTGGCCTGACGCGGAGCCCTGGGAGGCCGGACGCGGGGATCCGGAACACCATGGAAAGGGGCGCGAAGCCGGGCACGGAAGGGCCCGCCTCTGCTAGATTGGTCTATACCACACCACCTCTCCAGATCGGCAGGCCCCGCGTGGAAGTTGTCATCGTCCCGGACGCCAAGGCAGGCGGCGAGCTCATCGCGGAGGCCATGGCCGCACTGGTCCGCCGCAAGCCCGACGCCCTGCTCGGCGTGGCGACCGGCTCTACCCCGCTGCCCATCTACGAGGCCCTGGCCGCCAAGGTGAAGGCGGGCGAGGTCGACGCCGCCAAGGCCCGCATCTGCCAGCTCGACGAGTACGTCGGCCTGCCGGCCGGACACCCCGAGTCCTACCGGGCCGTGGTGCTCCGCGAGGTCGTGGAGCCGCTCGGCCTGTCCGAGGCCTCCTTCATGGGCCCCGACGGCTCGGCCGAGGACATCGTCGGCGCGTGCGAGGCCTACGACCGCGCGCTCGCCGAGGCCGGCGGCGTCGACCTCCAGCTGCTGGGCATCGGCACGGACGGGCACATCGGCTTCAACGAGCCGTGTTCCTCCCTGGCCTCCCGCACCCGCATCAAGACGCTGACGGAGCAGACCCGCGTCGACAACGCGCGCTTCTTCGACAACGACATAGACCAGGTGCCGCACCACGTCATCACGCAGGGCATCGGCACCATCCTCGACGCCCGCCACCTGGTGCTCCTGGCCACCGGCGAGGGCAAGGCCGAGGCCGTCGCGCAGACGGTCGAGGGCCCGCTGTCCGCGCTGGTCCCGGCCTCCGCGCTGCAGATGCACCGGCACGCCACGGTCGTCGTGGACGAGGCGGCCGCCTCGAAGCTGAAGCTGGCGGACTACTTCCGCCACACGTACGCCAACAAGCCGGCCTGGCAGGGCCTGTAGCCGTACCGGTACGTCCCGAAGGGCCGGACTCCCGTGGAGGGAGCCCGGCCCTTCGGGCGTGCGGGCTGCCGCTGCGCGGGGCTTAATAAGCCTGCCCGGCGTTTGAGGGCACGGGCGCGAAGCGCACGTACGGGGTCTGGGGTGGAGCCCCAGGGAACGGTGGAAGGGCGGGTAGGGGACAGGCCCCGCGCAGCGGCAACCCCTGGGCTACGCCCCGGCGATGACCTCGGCGGCGGCCCGCCCGCAGACGCGGGACGCGCCGTGCGTGGCGATGTACAGCGAACCCCGCGGCGCAGCCATCGGGACGCCCATCTCGACGACCACCGTGTCCGGCCGCGCCGCGACCAGCGCGTCGACGGCCGCCGTCATCCACGGGTGCCGGTGCTCGTCGCGGACCACCGCGACGACCGTGCGGTCGCCCGCCGCCGCCAGGATGTCCGCGGCCGCGGCGCCCTCCGGGTAGACGCCGGCCTCCGTGCCCGGGAGCAGCGAGGCCAGTTCCGCCGCCACGCCCCACGGGGTCTCGTCCCCCACCGCGATGTTCGCGACGGGCGCGAGAGTGGCGACGTACGGGGCGTTGAGCGGCCGCGGCGAGCCGGTGACGGCGACGGCACGGCGGGCGGCGGTCAGGCCGATGCCGGACGCGCGGCTCCCCTCCGGCCGCGCGTCCGGACGGGCCCGGCTGGTCCACTCGGCGAGTGCGCGGACCCGGGCGGCCGCGTCGGCGAGGCGCTCCTCCGGGAGCGCGCCCTCCCGTACGGCCGCGACCAGCGCGTCGCGCAGCCGGAGCACGGTCTCCTCGTCGGCGAGACCGCCGCCGACGCAGATGGCGTCGGCGCCGGCCGCGATGGCCAGGACCGAGCCGCGCTCGATGCCGTACGTCCCGGCGATGGCGTTCATCTCCATGCCGTCGGTGACGATCAGGCCCTCGTAGCCGAGCTCCTTGCGCAGCAGACCGGTCAGGATCTGCGGGCTGAGGGTGGCCGGGCGCGTCGGGTCGAGGGAGGGCACGAGGATGTGCGCGCTCATCACGGCCTTGGTGCCGGCCGCGATGGCCGCCTTGAAGGGGACGAGCTCGCGGGCCTGGAGGGTGTCCAGGTCCACGTCGATGCGGGGCAGCGCGTGGTGCGAGTCGACGTTGGTGTCGCCGTGGCCCGGGAAGTGCTTGGTGCACGCGGCGACGCCGGCGGCCTGGAGGCCCTCGACGTAGGCGGCGGTGTGCCGGGCGGCGAGGTGGGTGTCGGCGCCGAAGGACCGTACGCCGATGACCGGGTTGTCCGGGTTGGAGTTGACGTCCGCGGAGGGGGCCCAGTTGAGGTTGACCCCGCATTCGGCGAGGCGCCGGCCCAGCTCGCGGGCCACGTCCCGGGTGAGGTCGGTGTCGTCGACGGCACCGAGGGCGAGGTTGCCGGGGAAGGACGAGCCGCCGCGGACCTCCAGGCGGGTGACGTCGCCGCCCTCCTCGTCGATGGCGACCAGGACGTCGTCGCGTTCGGTACGGAGCTGCGCGGTGAGCGCGGCGAGCTGCTCGGCCGAGGCGATGTTGCGGCCGAAGAGGCCGACGGCGGTGAGGCCCTGGCCGACCTGGCGGAGCAGCCAGGCGGGGGCGGTGGTGCCCTCGAAGCCGGGCTGGAGAACCGCCAGGGCGTCGCGGGTGACCGTATCTACCCTGTGCGCAAGGACAGTCATGGTGCCGTTATCCCTTCACGGCGCCGGCGGTCATGCCGCCGACAGCCTTGCGCTGGAGGAAGATGAAGATCAGCAGGACCGGGACCGCGAAGAGCGAGGAGGCGGCCATGGTGGCGCCCCAGTCGTTGCCGAAGGCGGTCATGAACTCGGTCAGCCACAGCGGGAGGGTCTGCGCGGTCTTGTCCTTGTTCAGGATCAGGACCATCGCGAACTCGTTCCAGGCGGTGATGAAGCCGAAGAGCGAGGTGGACATCAGGCCGGGGGCCAGCAGGGGGAAGATCACCTTGCGGAAGGCCTGGCCGCGGGTGCAGCCGTCGATCTGGGCGGCCTCCTCCAGGGTCACCGGGACGGCGGCGATGAAGCCGCGCAGGGTCCAGATGGTGAAGGGGAGGATCATCACGAAGTAGATCGCGGTGAGGAGCGGGAGGCTGTTCAGCATCTCGCTGTCGCGGGCGATCATGTACATCGCGATGACCATGACCTCCCAGGGGGCCATCTGGGCCATCATCACGGTGAGTACGAGGCCCTTGCGGCCCTTGAACTTCATGCGGGCGATGGCGAAGCTCGCGGCGAGGGCGACGAGCAGGGCCAGCAGGACGGCGCCGACGGTGACCAGGACGCTGTTGGTGACGTACGTCCAGAAGTTGGAGACCCCGGTGGCCTTGGTGAAGTTGTCCAGCGTCGGGGTGAAGAAGAAGACCGGGTCCTTGGTGAGCATCTGGTCGGCCGGCTTGAGGGCCGAGGCGAACATCCAGTAGACCGGGAAGACGAAGACTGCGGCCAGCAGGAGCGCGCCGAGGTTCTTGGCGACGGTCCCGGGGCGCAGCGGCCGGCGGGTGCGCAGCTGCTGCGCGGGCTTCGGGGCGTTCGGGGCGGAGGTCGTGCTCACTGCTCCTCCTCCTGCTTCAGGATCAGGCGGAAGTAGAAGGACATGACGATCACGAGGATCAGGATCGTCAGGACGGAGATCGCGGCGGCGAGGCCGTAGTGGGCCTGGCTCTGGCCCTCGACGTAGGCGAAGACCGGGAGGATCTCGGAGGCGCGGTCGGGGCCGCCCTTGTTCATCGCGTAGACCTGGGTGAAGGCCTTGAAGACCCAGATCACCTCGAGGAACGTGGTGATGAGGAAGAAGGGCTTGAGGTTCGGGAAGACGATCTTCCAGAAGGTCTGCCAGCCGTTGGCGCCGTCCATCCGGGCGGCCTCGTACAGCTCGGCGCCGACCGTGGTCAGACCGGCGTACATGTTGAGGGCGACGAAGGGGATGGAGCCCCAGACCACCAGGATCGTGACGATCACGAGGGTGGAGAGGCCGGTCTCCATCCAGTTGTGCTGGTCGTAGCCGGAGAAGCCGGCCGTGCGCATCACCCAGTTCATGACGCCGAACTGCTCGTCGAACAGCCACTTGAAGACCTGCACCGAGGCGACGATCGGCATGGCCCAGGCCATCACGAGGGCCATCGACAGGACCAGGCGCATCTTCTTGCCGAGGCGGTTGAGCAGGATGCCGATGAGGCTGCCGAGCACCATGATCAGCACGACGTTGGCGGCGGTGAAGGCGAAGCTGCGGACCACGACGGTCCAGAACTTCGCATCGCCCAGCAGCTCGGTGTAGTTGGCGAATCCGGCGAACGGGTACTTCCGCTGGATGAACTCGATCTTGTTGATGTCCTGGAAGGACAGGATCACGTTCTTGATCAGTGGGTACAGCAGGAGGGTCGCGAGGCTGAGCACCGCGGGCCCGACCAGCAGGTAGGGCAGCCACCCCGAGGGGAGCGACTTTCTGCCCCCGCGAGGAGACGTATGGCCGGCGCCGACTGGAGTGGCGGGCACCTTCGGCCGTCCGGCGGACTTCTGTGGTGCGTCCTCTGGAGCGCTGGTCGCCACTCCCTGGGAATGCACGGTCATGTCTTGGCTTCCTCGCGGTTGACTGTGGAGTCAAATGCGCGACCGGGGGCGCGGCGGGCGGCTGGGCGCCTGCCGCACCCCCCGGTGCGTTCACACTGCTGGGTCGTGCGGGTACTGCGGGGTGGGGCCGTTACTTGTTGATGCGGTTCGCGATTTCCTTGTCCGCGTCCGCGCCCGCCTTGGCGGCGTCCTCACCCTTCAGGACCTTGGTCATGAACTCCTTGATCGGGTTGGGCTCGGTCTCGACGTTCGCCCATCCCGCGGTGACCGGGGTGATCTTGCCGTTGGCGCCGGCCTTGGCCATCGCCTCGGCGAAGGAGCCCGGGGCCGGGGCGAAGTTCGCGCCGGCCTGGTTCGGGAGCAGCGCGCCCTTGGTCTCGGCGGCGTACTTGGTCATCTGGTCCTTGCCGGCGGCGAGGGCCAGCCACTCCTTGGCGAGCTCCTTGTTCTTGGAGCGCTCGGCCACGGCGAGGTTCGAGCCGCCGAGGAAGACGGTGCCGGGCTTGTCGGCGGTCTTGCCCGGGATCGGGAAGTAGCCGAAGTCGGCTTCCTTGCCCGCGTCCTTCAGGGCCTTCTCCGCTCCGCCGGCCTCCCAGCCGAGACCGATCCAGGAGGCGACGCCGCCCTTGGGGACGATGTCGGTGGACTGCTGCGGGGTGGCCTCGTCCTTGTCCTTGGGGGCGGTGGAGAAGGACTGGAGCTTCTTGTAGAAGTCCATGGCGGAGGCGGCCTGCGGGGTGCTCAGCTGGCCCTTCCACTTGCCGCCGTCCTTGACGGCGAGGTCGCCGCCCTCGTCCCAGATGAAGCCGGCGAGGACGTACCAGCTCTGGCCGGGGAGGTAGATCGGCTGCGAGGCCGGGTCGGCCGCCTTCAGCTTCTCCAGGCCGGCCACCCACTCGTCACGGGTCGTCGGCGGGGTGACGCCGGCCTTCGCGAAGGCCTTCTTGTCGTAGACGACCACGCGGTTGGCGGCGTACCAGGGGGCGGAGTAGAGCTTGCCGTCGATCTCGGACGACGCCATCATGCCCTTGGACCAGGCGTCCGCGCCGAGCTTGGCCTTGTCCCCCGTCAGGTCGGCGAGGCCGCCGGTGACCGCGTAGCCGGCGGTCTGGGTGTTGCCGAGCTCAAGAACGTCCGGCGGGGTGTTCTCGGAGAGGGCCGTGGTGACCTTCTCCTGGATGCCCGTCCACTTCTGCTCCTCGACCTTGACCGTGACACCGGGGTGCTTGGCCGAGAACTCCTTGTTGACTTCGTCGAGCCAGGCCTTCGGTGCGGAGCCGTCCATCACCCAGACGGTGATCTCCTTGGCGCCACCCGACGCGTCGGCCTTCGGCTTGTCGTCGCCGCCGTTGCCGCATGCCGCGACTCCGACCATCATGCCCACGACACCGACCGCCGCAATGAGCTTGCGCTTCACGCCACCCTCCTCAGGGATGCTGCCTGCAACTTCCCTCGCCCGCCGCGGTGACGTACGTACCAAGTACTGCCGTGGGGCCGGGATCTGATCCATATTGGTTTAGACCAGTAGCTGGAGCTTGGCCTAGACCTTTGGGGGTGTCAAGGGTCTAATGAGCGGGTGCTCGGTCCGTTATCGGACCGACACCTGGACAGAGAGAAGGCCTGTCCCCCCGTACGTGTCACGATGTGACCGCACATATCGGAGGAGCCGGTGACGGCAGCGAAACTGGAGTCGGGAAGGCGGGCGGCGATGGCCACCGAAGGGGCGATCACGGAGCCGGAAGGCGGGGCAGCCACTCGCACGGCGCGCGTACCCAAGTACTACCGACTCAAGCGGCACTTGCTCGACATGACCGAGACACTGCCGCCCGGCACCCCGGTGCCGCCGGAGCGCACGCTCGCGGCCGAATTCGACACCTCTCGGACCACCGTCCGCCAGGCGCTCCAGGAGCTCGTCGTCGAGGGCCGGCTGGAACGGATCCAGGGCAAGGGCACCTTCGTCGCCAAGCCCAAGGTCTCCCAGGCGCTCCAACTCACCTCGTACACCGAGGACATGCGGGCCCAGGGGCTGGAGCCGACCTCCCAGCTGCTCGACATCGGCTACGTGACGGCCGACGACACCCTCGCCGGGCTGCTGAAGATCACCACCGGCGGGCGGGTCCTGCGCATCGAGCGGCTGCGTCTGGCCAGCGGCGAGCCGATGGCCATCGAGACCACCCATCTTTCGGCCAAGCGCTTCCCTGCCCTGCGCCGTTCGCTGGTCAAGTACACCTCCCTCTACACGGCCCTCGCCGAGGTCTACGACGTCCACCTGGCCGAGGCCGAGGAGACGATCGAGACCTCCCTCGCCACCCCGCGCGAGGCCGGCCTGCTCGGCACCGACGTCGGCCTGCCGATGCTGATGCTCTCCCGGCACTCGCTGGACGCCGACGGGGAACCGGTGGAGTGGGTGCGGTCGGTGTACCGCGGGGACCGGTACAAGTTCGTCGCCAGGCTCAAGCGCCCCGCAGTCTGAACAGCCCCGTCCGCATACCGGAATACGGACGGGGTCTTACGCTGACCGGGCAATCCCCCGTAGATTCCCTGCGCTTACGCAGATGATCGACGAGGGGACGAGCCATGACGAAACCGGATTCAACCGGAACAGAACGGGACGCGGCGAGTCCGGGCACCACGCCGGACTCGCCTTCTCTGACGTCCTCGACCTCCCCGAAGTCCATCGCCGTGTGGGTGCTCGTCGGACTCGTCGGGGCCATCGGCTGGGGCGTCCTGGCCCTCTCGCGCGGCGAGGAGATCTCGGCCGCCTGGCTGCTCGCGGCCGCGCTGGGCTCGTACGCCATCGGCTACCGCTTCTACGCGCGCTTCATCGCCCACCGCGTCCTGAAGGTGGACAAGACCCGGGCCACCCCCGCCGAACGCCTTGACAACGGTGTCGACTTCCATCCCACCGACCGGCGGGTGCTTTTCGGCCACCACTTCGCGGCCGTCGCCGGCGCCGGCCCGCTCGTCGGGCCCGTGCTCGCCGCCCAGATGGGCTACCTGCCGGGCACCATCTGGATCGTGGCCGGCGTGATCTTCGCGGGCGCCGTCCAGGACATGGTCACGCTGTTCTTCTCCACCCGCCGCGACGGGCGCTCGCTCGGCCAGATGGCGCGGGACGAGATCGGCCCCGTGGGCGGGGCCGCCGCCCTGGTCGCCGTGTTCGCCATCATGATCATCCTGCTGGCGGTGCTGGCGCTGGTCATCGTGAACGCGCTCGCGCACTCCCCGTGGGGCGTCTTCTCCATCGGCATGACCATCCCGATCGCCCTCTTCATGGGCTTCTACCTCCGCGTGCTGCGGCCGGGCCGGGTCACCGAGGTCTCCGTGATAGGCGTCGCGCTGCTGCTGCTCGCCATCGTCGCGGGCGGCTGGGTCGCCGAGTCCTCCCTCGCCGACACCTTCACCCTGGAGAAGGAGACGCTGGTCGTCTGGATGATCGCGTACGGCTTCGTCGCGTCGGTGCTGCCGGTGTGGATGCTGCTCGCGCCCCGCGACTACCTCTCCACCTTCATGAAGGTCGGCACCATCGCGCTCCTCGCCGTGGGCGTGGTCATCGCGATGCCGACCCTGAAGATGCCCGCGGTCACCGACTTCGCGACCCGCGGCGACGGCCCGGTCTTCGCCGGCTCGATGTTCCCGTTCGTCTTCATCACCATCGCGTGCGGCGCCCTGTCCGGCTTCCACTCGCTGGTCTCCTCGGGCACCACCCCGAAGATGATCCAGAAGGAGACCCAGGTCCGGGTCATCGGCTACGGCGCCATGCTGACCGAGTCCTTCGTGGCCATCATGGCGATGATCGCGGCCTGCATCATCGAGCCCGGCCTCTTCTTCGCGGTCAACTCCCCCGGCGGCGTCATCGGCACCACGGTCGAGACCGCCTCGCAGGCCGTGACGAACTTCGGCTTCGCGATCAGCCCGGAGGCGCTCGCGCAGGCCGCGAAGGACGTGGAGGAGACCAGCCTGCTGTCCCGTACGGGCGGCGCGCCGACCTTCGCACTCGGAATGTCGGAGATCTTCTCGGCCGTCATCGGCGGCGCCGGCATGAAGGCCTTCTGGTACCACTTCGCCATCATGTTCGAGGCGCTGTTCATCCTGACGACGGTCGACGCGGGCACCCGCGTCGGGCGGTTCATGCTCCAGGACACCCTCGGCAACGTGCACAAGTCCTTCAGGAACGTCAGCTGGAAGCCGGGCGTCTGGCTGGCGAGCGCCATCGTCGTCGGCGGCTGGGGCTACTTCCTGTGGGTCGGCATCAAGGACCCGCTGGGCGGCATCAACCAGCTCTTCCCGCTGTTCGGCATCGCGAACCAGCTGCTCGCGGCGGTGGCCCTGGCCGTCTGCACCACGCTGCTGGTCAAGTCCGGCCGGCTGAAGTGGGCCTGGGTGACGGGTGTTCCGCTGGCGTGGGACGTGGCCGTCACGCTCACCGCGAGCTACCAGAAGATCTTCTCGGAGGACGTGAAGGTCGGCTTCTTCGCGCAGCGCGACAAGTACCAGAGCGGGATCGACGCCGGGAAGGTACTGCCGCCCGCGAAGAACATGGACGACATGCACACCGTGGTCACCAACGCCACGGTGGACGGCGCGCTGTCCGCGCTGTTCGCGATCCTGATCATCATCGTGCTGGCGGACGCGGCCCGGACCTGCTTCAAGGCCATCGGCAGCCCGGAGTCCGTGAAGCTCTCCGAGGTCCCGTGGACCGAGTCGAAGATCATCGCCCCGGCCGGGCTGATCCCGACCGCCGAGGAGAAGGCGGAGCTCACCGCGGCCGGCCTCGACTCGGGCGGCGGCCGCGCGAAGGAGCCGGTGGCCTGATGAGCCTGCGCGGCACGCTGGCGAGGGCCCGGTTCTACCTACGGGAGTTCTCGGGCGAGGCGGCCTACGACCGGTACGTCGCCCACGCCCGCTCCCACGACCCGGACGCGGAGGTCCCGAGCCGCCGGGAGTTCGAACGCGCCCGCACGGACGCCCGCGAGGCGGATCCCCGCGAGGGCTTCCGCTGCTGCTGAGCGCATACGAAGGGCCCCGCCGCCCGGCGGGGCCCTTCGGCGTGCTCAGCGCACCCAGTCTTTGAGGGGCTCGGTCTGGAGGGTGATGCCGACGGGGTCGGGGAGCTTGACTTCCTTACCGAAAGGAACGGTGCGCACGGTCTCGTAACGGCCGCCATCCGGGTCGCTGTGGACGAGAACCTGGCACTTGAGCCGGTCGATGAGCAGGTAGACGGGGATACCGGTCTCCGCGTAAGCGCGCGGCTTCTCGACCCGGTCGCGCTGTTCGGTGTCGGAGTCCCACGAGGTCACCTCGACGGCCATCAGGATCGGGCCCGGATCCACCCAGTCACCCTGTCCGACGAACGCGTCCTCGTGCGCCAGAACCCCGTCCGGAATGGCACGACCCTCCCGGTAGTGTTCCGCCTTGATCCCCTGCCCTGGGTGCAGCCAGAAGTCCGGGTGGTGCTGCATACAGATCCGGGTCAGCCACAGAATGATCCGCCCGTGGTCCCCGTCCGGCATGGCCTTGCTCCTCAGTACCCCACCGATGAATTCCAGTCGCAGCCCTTCTTCCTCGCGGGCGGCTATACGGGCCAGGTGCTCGAAGGACTCGGTCGACAGGTGGGGATGTTCGGTCATGACGGCCATGCCTCGCTCGCCTTCCTCGACGGTGCTGTATCCGACGATAGCGCCGGGCACCGACACCCGTCCGGCACACTCGACCGCATGGACATGGTGATCAGGGCGGTGCGGGCCGCCGAGTACGCGGAGCTGGGCGAGATCACGGCGCAGGCCTACCTCGCCGACGGGCATCTGGACTTCAACGAGGACGACCACTACCTGAACGTGCTGCGGGACGTGGCGGGGCGGGCCGCCGAGGCCGAGGTGCTCGTCGCCGAGCAGGACGGCCGGATCCTGGGCGGCGTCACCTTCGCCGCGCCCGGGAGTCCGCTCTGCGATATCGCCGGGCCGGACGAGGCCGAGTTCCGGATGCTCGCCGTGGCCCGGGAGGGGCGCGGCCGGGGCGCCGGCGAGGCCCTGGTGCGGGCGTGCATCGACCGGGCTCGGGCCGTCGAGGGCGTCACCGCGATCGTGCTGTCCACCCAGCGCAGCATGGCCGGCGCCCACCGGATCTACGCGCGGCTGGGCTTCGTACGCACTCCCGAGCGGGACTGGGCCCCGATCGAAGGCCTGACCCTGCTGACGTATCGGCTCGCGCTGTAGCCACGCCGACACTACATGTGGGGGGTCGCGCATCAACGGCCCCCCACATGTATGCTCATGGCTGCTGTCGCCGCAGGGGAATCCGGTGTGAATCCGGAACTGTCCCGCAACGGTATGAAGTACACCCATTGGTGTACGCGCAAGTCCGAAGACCTGCCGACAGCGCGCCCGGCTCGACCGAACCGGGTGCCGATACGTCCGGGCCTCGCGGTTGGGCCGGTGGACGCCATGCGGTGTACGCGTTCCTGCCACGCCCGCATGCGCCCGCTCGCGCCCCGCCGACGGCCGGCCGAGCGAGGGAGAGCTCCCGCCGTGACCATCGCGCCTTCCGCACCGCGCGCCGAGTCCACTTCTGGCGACAACACCGAGGGCCCGGGGGCCACGCTGCTGCGTACCCTCACCGAGCTGACGGCCGACCTCCCCGACACCGACCCCGGCCGGGTCGCCGCCGCCGCGCTGCGCGGCCGCAGCGCGGCCGCCGACGAGGCCGAGCTGCGCGGGCTCGCCACGGAGGCCGCCGCCGGGCTGATCTCCGAGGACCCGGCGTACTCCCGGCTCGCCGCCCGCCTGCTGACGCTGGCCGTGCGCGACGAGGCCGTCGGCCAGGGCTCCACCTCCTTCTCCGCCTCGGTCGAGGTCGGCCACCGCGAAGGGCTCATCGCCGACCGCACGGCCGAGTTCGTACGGACCCACGCGGCCCGCCTGGACTCGCTGGTGGAGCACACCCTCGCCGAGGGCGCGGACGACCGGTTCGGCTTCTTCGGCCTGCGCACCCTGCACAGTCGCTACCTGCTGCGCCACCCCATCACCCGCCAGGTCATCGAGACCCCGCAGTACTTCATGCTGCGCGTGGCCTGCGGCCTCGCCGAGGACGACAGCATCGCGGCCGTCGAGGAAGTGGCCTCGCTGTACCGGCTGATGAGCCGCCTCGACTACCTGCCGTCGTCCCCCACGCTCTTCAACTCCGGCACCCGGCACCCGCAGATGTCCTCCTGCTACCTGCTGGACTCCCCGCTGGACGAGCTCGACTCGATCTACGACCGCTACCACCAGGTCGCGCGCCTGTCGAAGCACGCCGGCGGCATCGGCCTCTCGTACTCCCGCATCCGCGCCCGCGGTTCGCTGATCCGCGGTACGAACGGCCACTCCAACGGCATCGTGCCGTTCCTGAAGACCCTCGACGCCTCCGTCGCCGCCGTGAACCAGGGCGGGCGCCGCAAGGGCGCCGCCGCCGTCTACCTGGAGACCTGGCACGCGGACATCGAGGAGTTCCTGGAGCTCCGCGACAACACCGGTGAGGACCAGCGCCGTACGCACAACCTGAACCTGGCGCACTGGGTGCCGGACGAGTTCATGCGCCGCGTGAACGCGGACGCCGACTGGTCGCTGTTCTCCCCGGCCGACGTGCCCGAGCTGGTCGACCTGTGGGGCGACGAGTTCGACGCCGCCTACCGCAAGGCCGAGGAGTCGGGCCTGGCCCGCAAGACCATGCCGGCCCGCGACCTGTACGGCCGGATGATGCGCACCCTCGCGCAGACCGGCCAGGGCTGGATGACCTTCAAGGACGCCTCCAACCGCACGGCGAACCAGACCGCCGAGCCGGGCACGGTCGTCCACTCCTCCAACCTCTGCACCGAGATCATCGAGGTCACCAACGACGGCGAGACGGCCGTCTGCAACCTCGGCTCGGTCAACCTGGGCGCGTTCGTCATCGACACGGCGGACGGTCGCGAGATCGACTGGGAGCGGATCGACGAGACCGTCCGCACCGCGGTCACGTTCCTCGACCGCGTGGTGGACATCAACTTCTACCCGACCGAGCAGGCGGGCCGTTCCAACGCCCGCTGGCGGCCGGTGGGCCTGGGCGCCATGGGCCTCCAGGACGTCTTCTTCAAGCTGAAGCTGCCCTTCGACTCCCCCGAGGCGAAGGCCCTGTCCACCAAGCTCTCCGAGCGCATCATGCTGGCCGCCTACGAGGCCTCCTGCGACCTCGCCGAGCGCAGCGGCCCGCTGCCGGCCTGGGGGCAGACCCGCACCGCGCGCGGCGTCCTGCACCCGGACCACTACGACGTCGAGCTGAACTGGCCGGAGCGCTGGGACGCGCTGCGCGCCCGGGTCGCGAAGACCGGCATGCGCAACTCGCTGCTGCTGGCCATCGCCCCGACGGCGACGATCGCCTCGATCGCGGGCGTGTACGAGTGCATCGAGCCGCAGGTCTCCAACCTCTTCAAGCGCGAGACGCTGAGCGGCGAGTTCCTCCAGGTCAACGGCTACCTGGTGGAAGAGCTGAAGCAGCTCGGCGTGTGGGACGCGCAGACCCGCGAGGCGCTGCGCGAGTCCTCCGGCTCGGTCCAGGGCTTCGGCTGGATCCCGGCCGAGGTCCGCGAGCTGTACCGCACGGCGTGGGAGATCCCGCAGCGCGGCCTGATCGACATGGCGGCTGCCCGTACGCCGTTCCTGGACCAGTCGCAGTCGCTGAACCTGTTCCTGGAGACGCCCACCATCGGCAAGCTCAGCTCGATGTACGCGTACGCCTGGAAGCAGGGCCTGAAGACCACGTACTACCTGCGCTCGCGCCCCGCGACGAAGATCGCCCGCGCCGCGTCCGGCTCCGCCGTCCCGGCGGCCGCCACACCGCTCCCGCAGGCCGTCGACGCCGACGCGCTGGCCTGCTCCCTTGAGAACCCCGAGTCCTGCGAGGCCTGCCAGTAATGAGCTCCAACGACAAGAAGAACCTGCTCGACCCGGGCTTCGAGCTGACTCTCCGACCCATGCGCTACCCGGACTTCTACGAGCGCTACCGGGACGCGATCAAGAACACCTGGACGGTCGAGGAGGTCGACCTCCACTCGGACGTCGCCGACCTCGCGAAGCTGACGCCGGCCGAGCAGCACATGATCGGCCGCCTGGTCGCGTTCTTCGCGACGGGCGACTCGATCGTGTCGAACAACCTGGTGCTGACGCTCTACAAGCACATCAACTCCCCTGAGGCGCGCCTGTACCTGTCGCGCCAGCTGTTCGAGGAGGCCGTGCACGTCCAGTTCTATCTGACGCTGCTCGACACCTACCTGCCCAACCCGGACGACCGCGCGGCCGCCTTCGACGCGGTCGAGGAGATCCCCTCCATCCGCGAGAAGGCGCAGTTCTGCTTCAAGTGGATGGACTCGGTCGAGAAGATCGACCGGCTGGAGACGAAGGCCGACCGCCGCCGCTTCCTGCTGAACCTGATCTGCTTCGCGGCGTGCATCGAGGGGCTGTTCTTCTACGGCGCCTTCGCCTACGTGTACTGGTTCCGCTCGCGCGGTCTGCTGCACGGCCTGGCCACCGGCACCAACTGGGTGTTCCGCGACGAGACCATGCACATGAACTTCGCCTTCGAGGTCGTGGACACGGTCCGCAAGGAGGAGCCGGAGCTCTTCGACGACGCGCTCCAGCAGCAGGTCACCGACATGCTGAAGGAGGCCGTGGAGGCGGAGCTGCAGTTCGGCCGCGACCTGTGCGGTGACGGCCTGCCGGGCATGAACACCGAGTCGATGCGCGAGTACCTGGAGTGCGTCGCGGACCAGCGCCTGGTCCGTCTCGGGTTCCCGCCGGTGTACGGCTCGCAGAACCCGTTCTCCTTCATGGAGCTGCAGGGCGTCCAGGAGCTGACGAACTTCTTCGAGCGCCGTCCGTCGGCCTACCAGGTCGCGGTCGAGGGCACGGTCGACCTGGACGAGGACTTCTAGTCGGGGCGACGGCGCGGAGCGTCTGCTGATCGCGGGCCCGGCGGGTGAGGAGATCACCTGCCGGGCCTTCGTCGTTCACTTGCCGGGCGCGTGGCGCAGGGCGATACGGGCCGCACGGGGGCGGGGCTGCGGGCGCCGGTGGCCGTGGCGGATGAGCTGCTCGCGCTGCTGGGCTGCGCGGATCTGGCGGTCGATCCTGCGGTCGCGGACGATCCCGTAGAGCGCCGGGGCGAGCAGCAGGGCGGCGACGGCGAGGACGGCGAGGTAGTTCAGGAAGCTGTTCATGACTCCACTCTCGTCGGGGCGACCAACATCAAACAGTGGCAGGACTGTCACGAAGGAGCGAATTACTGCCACACTGGAGTCATGCTGACCAATGTGGCGGTGGCGCTCGTCGACGGAGTGGCGCCCTTCGAGTTCGGAATCTTCTGCGAGGTCTTCGGGATCGACCGCAGCGAGCACGGCCTGCCGGTGTACGACTTCGCCGTGTGCGCGGCCGAGGAAGGCCCCCTGACCATGGCCGACGTCGGCTTCGCCGTCGCTCCCACGCACGGCCTGGAGCGGCTGGAGGAGGCGGACCTGATCTGCGTGCCCGCCGACCGGCAGGCGCCCACGCGGCAGTACCCCGAGTCCTACCTCGATGCCCTGCGCCGGGCCGTGGACCGGGGCGCGCGGGTGCTCAGCGTGTGCAGCGGCGCCTTCGTGCTCGGCGCGGCGGGGCTGCTGGACGGCCGGCGCTGCACCACCCACTGGATGCACGCCCCGGCCCTGGCCCGGCGCTTCCCGCGGGCGCTGGTCGATCCGGACGTGCTGTACGTCGACGAGGGCCAGGTGATCACCTCGGCCGGCACCGCCTCCGGCATCGACGCCTGCCTGCACGTGGTCCGCCAGGAGCACGGGGCCGAGGTGGCCAACACCATCGCGCGGCGGATGGTCGTACCGCCGCACCGGGACGGCGGGCAGGCCCAGTTCATCCAGCGCCCCCTCCCCCGCACGGCCTGCGACACGGTGGGCGAGGTGATCGGCTGGATGGCCCGCCACCTGGAGGACGAGATCACCGTCGAGCAGCTGGCGGAGCGTGCGCACATGTCCCCGCGCACCTTCGCCCGGCGCTTCCTCCAGGAGACCGGAACCACCCCCTACCAGTGGGTGCTGCGCCAGCGGGTGATGCTGGCCCAGGAGCTGCTGGAGTCCACCGACGAGACGGTCGACGCGATCGCCGGCCGCAGCGGCTTCGGGAACGCGGCGGCGCTGCGCCACCACTTCCTGCGCACCATCGGCACCACTCCGAATTCCTTCAGGCGCACCTTCCGCGGGCCGCGGGCCGTGGCCTGAGCGGCACCCACTGGCCGAGAACCGTAGAACACTTGACCCAAACCAACCCCCTCCGTAGTCGAGTGGTGTCGTACCGTGATGACGCCCGGCCTGACCGCGCCGCACAGCGTCCGGCCGGACACCTCTCACACAGCCCAGGGGGGCCTGTATGTCCCGCATCTCCCGCATCGCCACCGCCGCCGTTTTCGCCGTTCTCCTCGTCGGTGGTGCGGCCGCCACTGCCTCGGCGGACTCCGGCTGGGGCGCCGCACCGGCCGACCTCGGCCGGAACGCCAAGCCCGCCGACAGCGGCTGGGGCTCGGCGCCGGCCGACAGCGGCTGGGGCTCGGCGCCGGCCGACAGCGGCTGGGGCTCGGGGTCCAAGTAGTCCGAGCTGCGCCGCACGGCCGAAGGGCCCCGCTCCGATCCCGGAGCGGGGCCCTTCGTTGCGTCGCGTGGCGCGGGAGATCAGGCGTTCGGGACCGTCTCGTAGCGCGGGGTGCCCTCTTCCATCTGCCGCAGGGCGTCCTTGCGGTCCCGCTTCGAGAGCCGGTCGATGTACAGGTAGCCGTACAGGTGGTCCGTCTCGTGCTGGAGGCAGCGCGCGAAGTAGCCGGTGCCGCGCACCTTGATCGCGTTGCCCTGCGCGTCCTGGCCCTCGACCTCGGCGTAGTCCGGGCGGGCCAGCGAGGCGTAGGCGGTGGGGACCGACAGGCAGCCCTCGTTGGAGTCGTCCAGGACCCGCGCGCCCGCCGGCAGCTCGACCAGCTTCGGGTTGACCACGACACCGGTGTGCCGCACGCCGTCGTCGTCCGGGCAGTCGTAGACGAAGACCTTCGCGTCCACGCCGATCTGGTTCGCGGCCAGGCCCACGCCCTCGGCGGCCTTCTGGCTGGCGAACATGTCGTCGATCAGCTGGGCCAGCTCGGCGCCGAACTCGGTGACGTCCTTGCACTCGCGGTGCAGGACCGGGTTGCCGACGACGGTGATCGGGCGGGCGGTGCCGCGCTCACGGTGGGCGAGCTCGCGCTCCGCACAGTCCTCCGTGTCCACGACGTACCCGTCGTTCACGACCTCCACAACGCCGACTACCTCGTTCTCCTGCTGCGACATGTCCGCCGTACGCCTTCCGTAAGTCCAAGTCACCGGTGGTCGCCAATGGCCACCGATGTGCCCGTACAGCCTACGGCCCGGGTCAGCAGACTTCTTCGAGATCCCGCCACTCCCGGCTGTCCGGGCTGTCCGCGACCCATCCGTCGAGCAGCCCGCGCACCAGACCGGCCGGCGCCGCGATGCCGCACTCGCGCTCCGGCACCCACAGGGAGCCGGCCGTGCGGTGCCCCAGCGGTCCCGGATGCCCCGGCTCGCTGTGGTCGTGCGGGTCCAGGTGCTCCCCGTCGCCCTCGTCGCTCGGCATCTCGCTCTCCGAGCAGGTCCGGCACAGCAGCCGCACCGACGAGGACCAGTCCTCGGCGGCGAAGCCCGCGTCCGAGGCCAGCTGCTCCAGCGCGTCGCGGTCCGCCTCGGTGGCCGCCTCCAGCAGCACCACCCAGGTCGGCACCGGGGAGGGCGCCCACAGCTCGATCTCGTCGAAGACGGGGTACGAGGGGCCGGCCGCGGTGATCCGCTCGCCGTGCGGGACCCCGTCGTGGAGCACGACCTCGCCCCAGCGCCGCCCCGAGGAGGGCAGCGGGATCGACAGGACCTCCAGCCGCGCCGGGTCCAGCCTGCGGCCCCAGACCACCTCGGCCTCGCCCTCGGGCGACAGCCGTACGGCCGCGCTGCCGAGCTCCATGCCGACCGGCTCGCCACTGGGTTTCCCGTTGCTGCCGCCCGCGCCGTGCGGGTCTCCGGGCACCTTCAGCCCGTACGCCTGCCAGGCCCGCCGGGCCAGCGGCCAGTCCTGGAGCGCGGTCGCGGCGATCCCCACGTTCCACCAGTCCGGGGCGCCGGTCTCCCGGTCCAGCAGGGCCACGGCGCGCAGCCCGGCGGCCCGCGCCTGCTCCCAGTCGTGCCGGAACTTGTGGAGCAGGGCCAGATTGAACCAGGACTCGGACAGCCAGGGCTCCAGGTCCGCCGCTCTGGTCAGGAGCGCGCCCGCGTCCTCGTACCGCCCGTCGCCGATCAGCGTGAACGCGCGGTCGGTGGCCTGCCGCCACGAAGCGGAGGGCCGATGCCGTACCTTCCCGAAGATCCTCACGATTCCCGCCTGCCTGGGGGCACCTCCCAGCGGTGGCTGGGGGATAACGGTGCAGCCTTGCGGACACTCCTACGGTCCCTCTTACTGGCATCCAACCATGCCCACTCGGACGGCCGCTCATTACCCATGGGTTACCCCGGTGGGACGGGAACAACTCTGTCACGTCCGCCCCTGGCCAGAACCCTCGCCAGGCACTCCACGACCCCGGGCTCGTAGTCGTGCCCGGTGCCCAGCCGGAGCCGCTCCAGGGCGGCCAGTGAGCCACCCGGGTGACGGCTCCTCCCGGCCAGGTCGTCGTACGCGTTGACCGCGCGCACGATGCGGGCGGCGACGGGCTGCTCCCGGTACGGGTCCGCCTGCCGCTCCACCACCACGGCGACCTCGGCGGGCACCCCGGTCTGGCGGGCCACCTCCCCGCCCAGCTCGGCGATCCGGCGGGCCTCGGCGGCGGGCAGCTCGGCGGTGGCCCCGGCCGGGACCGGGTCGAGAAGGGAGAGCTGCCCGATGTCGTGCATCAGGGCGGCGTACTCCAGCACCGTGAGCTCCCGCTCCGAGAGGCCCAGCTCCCGGCCGACGGCGCAGCTCAGGGCGGCGACGCGGCGGGAGTGCCCGGGCGGGGTGTAGCCGGCGATCTCGGTGGCGCGGGCCAGGGAGGAGATGGTCTGGCGGTAGGTGGTGCGGATCGCGGTGATCCGGTGGAAGGACATCTGGGTCAGCAGCAGGGGCACGCAGAAGACGGGCAGGGCCCACAGCCCGGCGACGGCCGCGCCGAGGGCCATCACGACGCCGGTGGCACAGATCGCCGAGCCGATGCCGAGCTGGGCGCGCAGCTCGTCGCGCAGCAGCGGACCGTACGGCCAGCCGGTCCGGGCCCCGGCCAGGGCCGCGGCGAGCACGGCGTCGCACAGGGCCGTGAGGCCGAGGAGGCAGAGCAGGAAGACGACGAGGTACGGTCCCTGGCCGACCCAGTCCCCCAGTCGGCCGGAGTTGTAGAGCGGCTGGAAACAGACGGCGGCGAAGGCGACGGTCAGGACCCGGCGGGCCACGTGGTCGACGGCGGGGCCGCGGCCGCGGGCGACGTGCGGGACGATCCCGGCGAGGGCGGCCGCGACGACGACCGCGACGATCTGGAGGACGCCGTGGTGAGTGGGCTGCCCGGCGTTCTGGCCGAGCAGGGCGTAGGCGAGGGCTCCGGCGGAGCCGAGCGGGGCAGGTTGGCGGTCGGCGCCCTCGACGTGGTGGCCCGCGCGCTGGTCCCGGCGGGCGAACTCGCCGAGGGTGATCAGGGCGCCGAAGGCCAGGGCGGTGCCGGGCTCGACGATGCCGTTCCACAGGGTGTGGCCCAGGCCGACGACCGTGAGCAGCCCGGCCGCCCCCCGCACGCTCCAGGTGGCGATCCCCCTCACGCCCCGCCCCCCGCCCGGCGCCGGACCGGCGCGTCCCCGGACCCTGCAGTGGGCGGTTGCCCTGCGGTCCCCCGGTGTACGGGGGCACCCTGGGCGGGAGCCGGCGGGCGGGAACCCTGTCCCGGCACGGCGGGCAGCGGCGGAACGACCGGCCCGCCCCGAGCGGGAGCAGAAGCGGCAGGAGTGAACGCGGCGGGAGCGGACGCGGCAGGAGCGGAAGGGCCGATCACCTGCAGGTCCTCGTCCGAGGTGACCACCGGATGCCAGCCGTGCCGTCCGATGGCCCCCGACAGCGCCCCCACCATGGCCGGATCGAACTGCGCGCCCGCGCACCGCTCCAGCTCCGCCAGGGCCACCGCCACCGGCCGGGCCCGGCTGTACGAGCGGGTCGAGGTCATCGCGTCGAAGGCGTCGGCCACCGCCACCACCCGGGCCAGCACCGGGATCTGGTCGCCGGTCAGCCCGTACGGGTAGCCGGAGCCGTCGACCCGCTCGTGGTGGTGCAGGATCGCGGACCGGGCCTCCCCCAGGAAGCCGATGCCGCGCACCATCTCGTGCCCGTACTCGGGGTGCAGCTCGATGATCCGGCGCTCCTCGGGGGTGAGCGGCCCGTCCTTGCGCAGCAGCCGGGTGGGGACGCCGAGTTTGCCGACGTCGTGCAGGATCCCGGCGATGCGGACGACTTCGAGCCGGTCCTCCGCCATGCCCAGCTCGCGGGCGATCATCGCGGAGGCCTGGCCGACCCGTTCGCTGTGCCCGCGGGTGTAGCGGTCCTTGATGTCCACGGCCTGCACCAGCGCCCGGATCGTGGCCTGGTGGGCGGCGCGCTCGCGGTGGTACTGGGCGAAGACCCAGCAGGAGATGTACATCGGCAGCAGGACGAGCAGTGCGGCCGGGAGTCCGTACGGGCTGCGCCACATGACGGCCATCATCAGGCCGGCGAGGCCGTGCACGCAGTGCGGGGCGAGGGACCGGGTGAGCAGTCCGCGCCAGGCGGTGGCGGCGGGCCGGCGTTCGGCGGCGGCCAGGATGCCCCCGTCGAGGGCGGTGAGCACCAGGCAGAAGGCGACGGCCGCGGCCGCCGCGGGGACCATCACGTACGGGAAGTCGGCCACCCAGACGGCCGGCTCTCCCGGCTCGGGCGGCCCGGATCCTCCGGGGGAGCCCAGTGCGGCCGGGCCCCGCAGCAGCCGGTAGGTCTGCCCCGCGACCCAGGCGGCTATCGACTGCTGCGCCGCGTGCCACACCCGGCGCACCCAGGCGGGCCGCTGGACCACGGTCCCCGCCAGCCCCCCGGGCAGCGCCACGAGCGCGGCCGCCGCGGGCGGCAGCAGGAAGACGGCGGCCAGCACCACGGGGAAGAAGGAGCCGATGCCCTCGGGCACCCGGCTGCCCAGCAGCGGGCAGATCTTCACGAGTTCGCAGCCGAGGTAGAGCACGGCCAGCAGGGCCACGGCCCCCCAGGGCGTACCGGAATCCATGAGGGACGGCGTGACGCACGCGATTGCCGCGAGGACGGCGCAGAGGATGTATCCGCGCGCCCCCGGCGGAAGTACCCGCATGGCGCTCTCCTCCCCCTGTGGCCGTGCAAGCCAGGTACCGAATCAAACCAGTACCGAAGGGGGAGAATAAGTGGGGCCCCACGCGAAGTGGGCCACATTTTCACATTGCGCCATGCGGACGCCCCCGGATTAGCACCTTCGGGTGAACGAAGTACCTCTCCGGGGGCGATGGTTGATCATCCTCCGCCGGCCGTGTCAGCCGGCGGCGGGGTTCTCCGCGGTGATGTCGTGATCCGGCACGGCCTGCCCCGACCGGATGAGCTCGATCCGGCCCATCACCTTCGAGCGCAGATCGGACGGCACGTCGTCCGAACCGCAGCAGCGCTTCACGAGCTTCTTCACGGCCTGTTCCAGGCCGTACTTCTCCAGACAGGGGTTGCACTCGCCGAAGTGTGTCTCGAACTTCGTGCAGTCACTGTCGGGCATCTCATGGTCGAGGAACTCATAAAGGTGGTCCAGGACCTCAGAGCACTCCGTTTCGTGCGGCTCTCCGCAACTCATGAGCCCGAGCCTTTCCGGTCGTTCGACTCTCCCGCGCCCGCGGGGACCAGCCCGCGCTCACGGGCATAGTCCTCCAGCATTCCGCGGAGTTGACGGCGGCCACGGTGCAGTCGCGACATGACCGTACCGATGGGTGTACCCATGATGTCCGCGATCTCCTTGTACGCAAACCCCTCTACGTCGGCAAGGTAGACGGCGATGCGGAACTCCTCCGGAATGGCCTGGAGAGCTTCCTTCACATCGGAATCGGGCAGGTGGTCGAGCGCCTGCGACTCGGCGGAGCGCAGCCCGGTCGACATGTGCGACTCGGCGCGCGCCAGCTGCCAGTCCTCGATCTCCTCCGCCGCACTGCGCTGGGGCTCGCGCTGCTTCTTGCGGTAGGAGTTGATGAAGGTGTTGGTCAGGATGCGGTACAGCCACGCCTTCAGGTTGGTGCCCTCGCGGAACTGGTGGAAGGACGCGTATGCCTTCGCATACGTCTCCTGGACCAGGTCCTCGGCGTCGGCCGGATTGCGCGTCATGCGCAGCGCGGCCGAGTACATCTGGTCGAGGTAGCCGAGGGCGTCCCGCTCGAAGCGCGCGTTGCGCTCCGGGGTCGTCTCCTCCGCGTGGCCTTCGTCGGTCCCAGCGACAGGACCCACCTCCTCCGACTGCGTGGCGGCTCCGAAAGCGGATCCGCTCGAATCGGAGAATAGTCGACCTTCCCGGGCCTCCGCCGCTCGAAGCGAGCTGCGCTTGGGCCCGGCCAGCACCGTCCAGTCCAGGTCAGCGGCCTGCGGACGGTTGTGGCTGATGACCTGGGTCATGCGCTCCCTCTCCTCCGACGATTTCCCGTACGTACCGACATCCGGGACAACAGAAGGGCCGTGCGGCGCATTCCCCCGGGGCTGCGGGTTTTCGGCCTTCCTCGGTCCACTGCGGCCCGAGGTGAGCCTCGTCACTCTCCGCCGGAGCCCCCGGAATCCATCAGGTCGTGACGGGAAGTCCGGCGAGCCACTCCCCCACCGCCTCGGTGATCGTCCCGAGGGCCTCGTCCTGGGTGGGCCCGGCCTTCTTCGGCACCGCGAAGCCGTGGTCGCCGTACGGGACCTCCACCAGCGTGTGCGGGCCCCGCGGGAACTCCTCGGGGCGCCCGAAGGGATCCCGGCCGCCTTGGACCACCAGGGTGGGCCGCCCGGCGCCGAGCAGCTCCTCGGCGCGGGACTTCTCCGGCCGGCCCGGCGGGTGCAGCGGGAACGCCAGCGCCAGCACCCCGGCCGCGCCCAGCTCGGCGGCGGTCCGGCAGGCCACCCGGGCCCCGGCGCTGCGCCCGCCGGCGACCACCGGCAGCCCGGGCTTCGCGAGCGCGGGCCACAGCCCGCGCCAGCCCTCGTCCAGCACCTTGGGGGCGGCGGCGACCTTCTTCCCGGCGACCCGCCACGGCTGTTCGACCAGGGCCACGGTGATCCCGCGCGCCGGCAGGGCGGCCGCCAGCGCCTGGAGGTCCCGGGCCTCGATGCCGCCGCCCGCGCCGTGGCTCACGGCCAGCACGAGCTTCGCCTTGCGGGCGGTGTGCCAGGTGATGCGGGCCTCGCCCGCCGGGGTGTCGACGCTCTCGGTACGCGTGGTCATGCCCCCATGGTGCCCGGGCGCGGGCTAGGGCCTGTCGTCAAACTCCTGTCGTCGCCCGAAGGGCGGCCTCGCGGTGTCTGGTGCGTGCTCTCGGCGCGCCGGGCGGAAGCCCGCGTACTGGACGTACTTGGGCTTTCGCCCGGTGCGGCGAGAGTGCGTGCCAGACGCCGCGAGGCAGACAGGAGTTTGACGACAGGCCCTAGAAGAGCGTGCCCTCCTCCGGCGCGGCCAGCTCCTCCAGCAGCTCCGGCCCGTTGTTCCGCACGCTGCTCGCGGCGGTCGACACCGGGTAGGCCCGCATCAGCCCGCCCGGCGGCGGCGCCAGCAGGTCCCGCAGCGAGCCCTCGGTGTCGGTGTTCGCTGGGTCCAGCCAGGCGTCCCAGCGGTCCGGGGTCAGCATGAGCGGCATCCGCGGGTGGATGTCGGACAGAGAGCGCGGGCCCTCGGCCGGAGCCACGCCCAGCGGCCCGGTCTCGGCCTCGGTGGTGATCACCGAGCAGGTGACCCACCAGGCGCGGGGATCCGCGTCGGGCACGGTCCGGTCGCGCCAGAACTCGTATATCCCGGCCATGGCGAAGACGGAGCCGTCGGAGGGGAGCACGAAGTAGGGCTGTTTGCGGGCCCGCTTCTTCTTTCCCTCCACCTCCAGCTGCCGCTCGTCGTCGGCCGTGACCCACTCGTAGTAGCCGTCGGCGGGGATGATGCAGCGGCGCTGCGCGAAGGGGCGGCGGAAGGAGGGCTTCTCGGCGACGGTCTCGGCCCGGGCGTTGATCATCCGGGCGGCGCCGTCGGGGTTCTGGGCCCAGGAGGGCACGAGCCCCCACTTCAGGACGCGCAGCTGGCGAACCGGACGCGGGTCCGGAGCGTCTTTCAGGGGACGGTCGAGGACGACGTGGACCTCCTTCGTCGGCGCCACGTTCCAGTCCGGGGCCAGCGTCTCCTCCGGCTCCCACTTCTCGATGCCGAAGACCTCCACCAGGTCCTCGGGCTTGCGACTCGCCGCATACCTTCCGCACATGGCTGTCACACTGCCATGTCCCTCCCCCACCACCGCAAGGAGTCCGCCACCTCATGGACAGCAGCACCGCGTCCGGCCTGTGGGACCGGCTCACGGGTATACAGACCTCGCCCGACCAGTGGCTGGTGATCGCGACCGGGCTGGTCGCGCTGGTCGCCGTGGGGCCCCGCCCGCTGTGGCGGCTGTCGCGCAACGCGATCACCATCGCGCACGAGGGCGGGCACGGCCTGCTGGCGCGGCTGACCAACCGGGAGCTCGAAGGGATCCGGCTGCACTCCGACACCAGCGGGGTCACCGTCAGCCGGGGCAAGCCGACCGGGCTCGGGATGATCCTGACCGCCGCCGCCGGGTACACGGCGCCCCCGCTGCTCGGGCTCGGCGGGGCGGCGCTCCTTTCGGCGCACCGGATCACCCTGCTGCTGTGGGTGGCGACCGCCCTGCTGGTGGCGATGCTGGTGAAGATCCGGAACGCGTACGGGGCCCTGACGGTGGTCCTGACCGGCGCGGCGTTCGTCCTGGTGTCCTGGCTGGCGCCGACCGAGGTGCAGGCCGTGTTCGCGTACGGGGTGGTGTGGTTCCTGCTCCTGGGCGGGGTCCGGCCGGTCTTCGAGCTGGGGGCCAAGCGCCGGCACGGTGGAGCGCCGGATTCCGACGCCGACCAGCTGGGCCGGCTCACCCACGTGCACCCGGTGGTGTGGCTGCTCCTCTTCCACGTCGTCGCGCTGTGCTCGCTGGTGGGCGGCGGACGCTGGCTTCTCGACCTCTGAGACGGCGCAGCGATCAAGATCCGGGGTCGGGGGAAGCCACTAAAGTGGGGGCCATGACCGAGACCTCCGCGCTCCACGCCCTCTGGCCCGCTCCGCTCGCGGACGGGGCCGTCCACGCCACCGTCACCGTGCCTGGGTCCAAATCGGTCACCAACCGGGCCCTCGTGCTCGCCTCGCTCGCCGCCGAGCCGGGCTGGGTCCGCCGCCCCCTGCGTTCGCGCGACTCCCAGCTGATGGCGGACGCGCTGCGCGCCCTGGGCGTCGGCATCGAGGAGACCGTCTCCTCCAGCTCCGCCGGCTCCGCCGCGGACGGTGTCGGCGGCGAGGCCTGGCGGATCATCCCGGCGGCCCTGCACGGGCCCGCCACGATCGACGTCGGCAACGCGGGCACGGTCATGCGCTTCCTGCCGCCCGTCGCCACGCTCGCCGCCGGCGACATCCGCTTCGACGGCGACCCGCGCTCCTACGAGCGTCCGCTGGGCCAGGTCATCAACGCGCTGCGCACCCTGGGCGCCCGTATCGACGACGACGGCCGGGGCGCGCTGCCGCTGACCGTGCAGGGCGGCGGGGCCCTGGAGGGCGGCACCGTCGAGATCGACGCGAGCAACTCCTCGCAGTTCGTCTCCGCGCTGTTGCTCTCGGCCCCCCGGTTCAACCAGGGCATCGAGGTCCGGCACGTGGGCGCCAACCTGCCGTCGATGCCGCACATCCGGATGACCGTGGAGATGCTGCGTGCGGCCGGCGCCCAGGTCGACACCCCCGAGGCGGGCGGCGAGAAGAACGTGTGGCGGGTCGCCCCCGGCGCGCTGCTGGGCCGCGACATGGTCGTGGAGCCGGACCTCTCCAACGCCCAGCCGTTCCTGGCCGCGGCCCTGATCACCGGCGGCACGGTCACCATCCCGGACTGGCCGCGCCGCACCACGCAGCCCGGTGACGCGCTGCGCCGGATCTTCACCGAGATGGGCGGTTCCTGCGAGCTGACCGACGCCGGCCTGGTCTTCACCGGCACCGGCAAGATCCACGGCATCGACGTGGACCTCGGCGAGGTCGGCGAGCTCACCCCGGGCATCGCCGCGGTGGCGGCGCTGGCCGACTCGGAGTCCGTACTGCGCGGGGTACAGCACCTGCGGCTGCACGAGACGGACCGGCTGGCCGCGCTGACCGCCGAGATCAACGGGCTGGGCGGCGACGTCACCGAGACCGCGGACGGCCTGCACATCCGGCCGCGCCCGCTGCACGGCGGCACCTTCCACACGTACGACGACCACCGGATGGCCACCGCGGGCGCGGTGATCGGCCTGGCCGTGGAGGGCGTGCGGATCGAGAACGTGGCGACGACGGCCAAGACCCTGCCGGACTTCCCGAAGATGTGGACGGACATGCTTGGTCATGCCCCGCGAGGAGCGGGAGCGTAGGGCCCGTCATGCGCAGGTACGGCAAGCACACCGACGAGGACGACATCCGGCAGCGTCCCAACCCCAAGGGCAACCGGCCCCGGACCAACATCCGGCCCAAGCACGAGGACGCCTCCGAGGGCTTCGTCCTCACCGTCGACCGCGGCCGGCTGACCTGCCTGGTCGGGGACCGCACCGTCCACGCGATGAAGTCCAGGGAGCTGGGCCGCAAGGCGGCGGTGGTCGGGGACCGGGTCTGGATCGTCGGTGACCTGTCCGGCAAGAAGGACACCCTCGCCCGCATCGTGCGGATCGAGGAGCGCAAGTCCGTCCTGCGGCGCACCGCCGACGACGACGACCCGTACGAGCGGGTGGTCGTCGCCAACGCGGACCAACTGGCCATCGTCACGGCCCTGGCCGACCCGGAGCCGCGGCCCCGGATGATCGACCGCTGCCTGGTGGCCGCGTACGACGCCGGTCTTGAGCCGCTGCTGGTGCTCACCAAGTCCGACCTGACCTCCGCGGACAAGATCCTGGAGATCTACTCGACGCTCGGCGTGAACTACGTCGTGACCAACCGCGAGGAACTCGCGACGGGCGACGCGGCCGACAAGGTGCGCGAGCGCCTGGAGGGCCGGATCACGGCCTTCGTGGGGCACTCGGGCGTCGGCAAGACCACCCTGGTCAACTCGCTGGTGGCGGCGGACCGCAAGCGGGCGACCGGCGTGGTCAACGCGGTCACCGGCCGCGGCCGGCACACCACCACCTCGGCGCTGGCGCTGCCGCTGCCCGGGATGGAGGGCTGGGTCATCGACACCCCGGGCGTGCGCTCCTTCGGCCTGCACCACGTGGACCCGTCCCGGGTGATCCTGGCCTTCCCGGACCTGGTGCCCGGCACGGAGGAGTGCCCGCGGGCCTGCAGCCACGACGAGCCGGACTGCGCGCTCGACAAGTGGGTGGAGGACGGCCACGCGGATCCGGCGCGGCTGTACTCGCTGCGCCGGCTGCTGGAGACCCGGGAGCGCCGCGAAGGCGACTGATCCTCCGGCGCTCCGATCTTCGGGCGGTCCGGCGGGGTTTGGCACAACCCATGTCTGGTAAATGCATAATCGCACCAAGTGACGAGAAGTCACGTGACGCGGGGAGGCATTCGACATGGCGTGGCTGCTCGTCGTGGTCGCGGGAATCCTGGAGACCGGTTTCGCGGTCTGCCTGAAGCTGTCCCACGGTTTCACCCGGCTGTGGCCGACCGTCGCCTTCGCGTGCTTCGCACTCGGCAGCTTCGGGCTGCTGACGCTGGCCCTCAAGAAGCTGGACGTGGGCCCGGCCTACGCGGTGTGGACCGGCATCGGGGCGGCCGGGACGGCGATCTACGGCATGGTCTTCCTCGGCGACCTGGTCTCCACCCTCAAGCTCGTCTCGATCTCGCTGGTGATCCTCGGGGTCATCGGGCTCCAGCTGTCCGGGTCTGCCCACTGAGCAGGCGCAGCAGCTCTCCCGCCCCCGGCTCCTCGCCCGGGGCGACCACGTAGGACAGGGCGAGGCGTACGGCGAGCTCGCAGCGCTGTTCGCCCTCCCCGGGCGGGAGCGCGGCGGCGGCCCGGTCGCGCACGGCGCGGGCCAGCTCGCCCGGTCCGGGCGCCCGGACTCCGGCGGCGGGCAGGGCCCCGTCCCAGAACCCGGTGAGCAGGGCCCGTACGAGGGGGTAGGCGCGGGCCGCCCGTACGGTCCACTCGGCGACCGCGGCGAGGCGCTCGGCGGCCTGCGCCGGGGTGGACAGGGCCCGGTCCACACCCTCCAGGTAGCGCTCGGCCTCGCGCCGGACCAGGGCGCGGCCCAGGCCCGCCTTGCCGCCGAACTCGTTGTAGAGGGTCTGCCGGGACACTCCGGCAGAGGCCGCCACGTCGACCATCCGCACGGACGGCCAGGGGCGGGCCGAGAGCGCCGCTCCCGCCGCCTCCAGCAACGACTCCCGGGCTGCCGGCATCGTCACGCCTCCCCGATTGGCTCCCTGGCCAGGGTTGACGGGGCGACAGATCCTGTCAAGGGCGCCTCCCGGCCGCACCGTGGACGCCGTTGGCCGGGCTCCTGGAGTCTCGATACTGTTCGGGCATGCCCGAGTATGACGATGACCTGCGCCTTGCCCTCGAACTCGCCGACGCGGCGGACGCCGCCACGATGGAGCGGTTCCGCGCCCTCGACCTGAAGGTCGAGACGAAGCCGGACATGACCCCGGTCAGCGAGGCCGACAAGGCCGCCGAGGAGATCATCCGGGCCGGCATCGCGGCCGCGCGCCCCGACGACGCCATCCTGGGCGAGGAGTACGGCCTGAAGGGCAGCGGCCCGCGCCGCTGGGTCGTGGACCCGATCGACGGCACGAAGAACTACGTGCGCGGGGTCCCCGTCTGGGCGACCCTGATCTCCCTGATGGCCGAGGGCACCGACGGCGTTTTCCGCCCGGTGGTCGGCGTGGTCTCCGCGCCGGCGCTCGGCCGGCGCTGGTGGGCGGCGCAGGGCGGGGGCGCGTACGCGGGCGGCGCGCTCGGCGAGACCACGGCGATCGGCGTGTCGAAGGTGGGCACGCTGGGCGACGCCTCGTTCGCGTACTCCTCGCTGAGCGGCTGGGAGGAGCAGGGCCGGCTCGCCGGGTTCCTCGACCTGACCCGCGCGTGCTGGCGTACGCGCGGCTACGGCGACTTCTGGCCGTACATGATGGTCGCGGAGGGCTCGCTGGACCTGTGCGCCGAGCCGGAGCTGAACCTGTGGGACATGGCGGCCATCGCGGTCGTGGTCGAGGAGGCCGGCGGCCGTTTCACCAGCCTGGACGGGGTGGACGGGGTGCACGGCGGGAACGCGGCGGCCTCGAACGGGCTGCTCCACGAGGAGATGCTGGGCCTGCTGCGCCCGCGCGCCTGAGCCCCGCGCGAGCCGAACGCGCGCCCTTGCGCGCCTCCTTGCTGACTCTTCGTGTCCGTGGGAATCTGAGACTCCCCACGCTTGTGCGCTTGTGAACGCCTTCTCAAGGAGGTGTCCTCGGGCACACCCACCCAAGCGGGGGGCTCACCCCAGGAGGTGGCTCTCTTCATGCTCGTCCGTGACGCAATGAGCACCGTGATCCTCACCCTCGGACCCGCCCACACCCTCCGGCAGGCGGCCTGCCTGATGTCCGGCCGGCGCGTCGGCGCGGCCGTCGTCCTCGATCCCGAACACAGCGGCATCGGCATCCTGACCGAACGCGACATCCTCAACTCGATCGGCGCGGGCCACGATCCCGACCGGGAGTCCGTGGGCGCGCACACCACCAACAACGTGGTGTTCTGCACCCCCGACGCGACCGTGCAGGAGGCCGCCGAGGCGATGGTCCACGGCGGCTTCCGGCATCTGATCGTGCTGGAGCACGGCGGCCCGGTGGGCATCGTCTCCGTGCGCGACGTCATCCGGTGCTGGGTGCCGGCGCGGCGGGCGGTCTCCGCGTAGCGGCGCCGCTGCGGGAACGACGGCGGGCCGGAACCCTCCGAGGAGGGTTCCGGCCCGTCGTCCTGCTACGGCAAGCGATCCCCGTCAGCCGCGAAGGGCCTGGACCGCGGCTTCGAGCCGCTTGCCGAAGTCGCCGTCCGCCTGGCGGAAGTTGTTGATCGCGCGCTCGACGATGTCGTCACGCGAGACCTTGGCGATGAAGCCGGACAGGTTCTCGACCAGACGGGACTTCTCGTCCTCGGAGTACAGGCGGTAGAGGTTGCCCGCCTGGACGAAGTCGTTGTCCTCGCTGTGCACGGCGGCGGCGTGGTTGCCCGTGCCACCGGTGACGTCGATGGGCTGCCACAGCGGGCGGTCCGTCTGGTGCGGGCCGCCGAAGCTGTTCGGCTCGTAGTTCTTCGCGCCCTTGTGGCGGCCGTCGTACAGGTAGCCGTCACGGGAGTTGGTGCGCGCCTCGGTGGCGTGCGGGCGGTTCACCGGCAGGTGGTCGGCGTTGATGCCGACGCGGTAGCGGTGGGCGTCGCCGTAGCCGAAGAGGCGGCCCTGGAGCATCTTGTCCGGGGACGGACCGATGCCGGGGACGAAGTGCGCCGGGGAGAAGATCGACTGCTCGACCTCGGCGAAGACGTTCTCCGGGTTGCGGTTGAGCTCCAGCTTGCCGATCTCGATCGGCGGGTAGTCCTCGTGCGGCCACACCTTGGTGAGGTCGAACGGGTTGAAGCGGTAGTGGGCCGCCTCGGCCGCCGGCATGATCTGGACCTGCACGGTCCAGGTCGGGAAGTCGCCGCGCTCGATGGACTCGCGCAGGTCGCGCTGGTGGGAGTCGGGGTCCTCACCGGCGAGCTGGTTGGCCTCGGCCTGGGTGAGGTTCTTGATGCCCTGGTCGGTCTTGAAGTGGTACTTGACCCAGAAGACCTCGCCGGCCTCGTTGTTCCACTGGAACGTGTGCGAGCCGTAGCCGTTCATGTGGCGGTAGGACGCCGGGATGCCGCGGTCACCGAACAGCCAGGTCACCTGGTGGGTGGACTCGGGCGACAGACCCCAGAAGTCCCAGACGTTGTCCGCCTCCTGCGAGCCGGTGTACGGGTCGCGCTTCTGGGTGTGGATGAAGTCGGGGAACTTGATGGCGTCCTTGATGAAGAACACCGGGGTGTTGTTGCCGACGAGGTCGTAGTTGCCCTCTTCGGTGTAGAACTTCAGCGCCCAGCCGCGGGGGTCGCGCACCGCGTCGGCCGAGCCGAGGTTGCCCGCGACGGTGGAGAAGCGCAGGAAGGTCTCGGTCTCCTTGCCGACCTCGGAGAGGAACTTGGCGCGGGTCCACTGCGAGACGTCGCGGGTCAGCGTGAAGGTGCCGTACGCACCGGCGCCGCGGGCGTGCACCACGCGCTCCGGGATGCGCTCGCGGTTGAAGTGCGCGAGCTTCTCCAGCAGGAGCTGGTCCTGGACCAGAACGGGGCCGCCGACGCCGGCGGTCTCGCTGTTCTGGTTGTCGGCGACCGGAGCCCCGGCCTCCGTGGTGAGCGGTCCCTGCGTCACGTGCGCCTCCTGCGTCATACCTGCATGTACCTGTCCTTGGCGTTTGCCGTATCCGATCCTACGATGGACTTTGTCTAAGTCAAGTAAGCATCCAAGTCCGCACCGGTTCGGGAGTTACACCGAATCCCCTCACTGTTAGGCTGAGGTCTATGAGTGACCTGCTGGAACGACTTCGCGGACGCGGCTGGCGCATGACGGCACAGCGGCGCGTCGTGGCCGAGGTGCTCGACGGTGACCACGTTCACCTGACGGCCGACGAGGTGCACGCACGAGCCGTGGCCAAGCTGCCCGAGATCTCGCGCGCGACCGTCTACAACACGCTGGGCGAGCTCGTCACGCTCGGAGAGGTCCTGGAGGTCTCCACGGACCGCCGCGCCAAGCGGTACGACCCGAACGCCCACCAGCCCCACCAGCACCTGGTCTGCGCCCAGTGCGGCGCGATCCGCGACGTCCACCCGGCGGGCAACCCGCTCTCCGACCTGCCGGACACGGAGCGCTTCGGCTTCGTGGTGTCGGCGGTCGAGGTGACGTACCGCGGGATCTGCCCGAACTGCGCGGCCGCGTAGCCCACAGCGGAAAGAAGGGCCCGGGAGCGATGCTCCCGGGCCCTTCTCCTTGCTCATTCCCAGCCGGAAACGACTCCGGAAACGGCTGAAGGCCCGGATCCAGAGGATCCGGGCCTTCAGCCTTCAGTAGCGGGGACAGGATTTGAACCTGCGACCTCTGGGTTATGAGCCCAGCGAGCTACCGAGCTGCTCCACCCCGCGTCGGTAAACACGACTTTACGTGAGGCCACCCGGCAGATGCAAATCGCTTAACCGGACAGCCCACGCAGGAGCAGGGAGGTCAGGGTGTCGACCACCTCGCCGTCGTCCAGCGCGGCCCCGCCGGTCATGGCCGCGTAGCCGAGCATCGAGATCATCGCCCCCATGGCCGCGGCCACGAGCTCCGGGTCCCCGGGCAGTTCCCTGCCCTGTTCGCGCATGTAGGCGAGGTGATCCCGCAGGGGGGCGGTCTCGGCGGTCAGCCGCTCCCAGGCCTGCCCCGACCCGGGCGGCTCGGCCATCGACTTCTGGAAGAGGGCGACCACCACGGGCAGGTGGTCCCGGAAGACGCCCCAGCTGGCGGCGACGTGCATGCGCAGCTGCTCCCGGTCGGCGAGGTCGTGCTCGCGGGGGTGCCCGGCGGCGCCGAGATCCGCGTCCACCTGGGCGCCCATGTCCGCGAGCAGCGCGTTCAGCAGTTCGTCCTTGCCGGCGAAGTGCTCGTAGAACGACCCGGTGGAGCGGCCGGCCGCCTTGGTGATGTCGGTGATCTTCGTCTGCGCGTAGCCGCGCTCCAGGAAGAGCTCCCGCGCCGCCTCTTTGAGCGCGGCCTCCGTGCCGGCCGCCCGCTCCTTGCGCACTCCCACCGTGATCCCCGCTTCCCCTTGACGCCGTCTCCGCGCCCTCATCATACTGAACCCAGTTTCACCGAATCGATATTCAGTGAATGAAGATTCAGCGAAGATGGACGAGAGGGGTCGGGCATGCGTGTGTCAGTCATCGGGGGCGGAGTGGCCGGAGCGGCGAGCGCGATCGCGCTGCGCCGGGAAACGGGCGCGGAGGTCACGGTCCACGAGGCCTACGAAGACCCGGCCGGCCAGGTCGGCTCCTTCCTGAGCCTGGCCGTCAACGGGCTGCGCGGGCTGGACGCGCTCGGCTGCCTCGCCGAGGTCCAGGCGGCCGGGTTCCCGGTCGCCCACCAGCGGATGTGGTCGGCGTCCGGGAAGCTCCTCGGCGAAGTGCCGCGCGGCCGGCTGGCCTCGGACACCCTGCACAGCACGACGCTGCTGCGCGGCCGGCTCGTGGAGGTCCTGCGGGCCGAGGCGGTCCGGGCGGGGGCCCGGTTCGTGACGGGACAGCGGGTGGAGGACCCGTCGGAGGTCGAAGGCGACCTGGTCGTGGCGGCGGACGGCATCTGGTCGGCGACCCGCACGGTGCTGGACCCGGCGGCGCCGGAGGTGGAGTACGCGGGCCTCTACAGCGTCTCGGGGGTCTCCGAAGGCCTGGACCTCCCCACGGGCACCTTCCACATGGTCTTCGGCCACCGGGGCGCGTTCCTGTACATCCCGGCGCCGGACGGCACGGTGTGGTGGTCGGCCCAGGTGGCCTCGCCGGAGCCCCCGGACCCGGCGGAGGTCACCCGGGGCAGGCTGATCGAGCTGTACCGCGCCTCGGCCGTGCCGCTCGCCGTGCTCCGGGCGGCGACGCGCATCGACCGTCCCATGCCGATGCACCGGCTGGCGGAACTGCCCGTCTGGCACGACGGCCGCACGGTCCTGATCGGCGACGCGGCCCACCCGGTGGGCGCCGGACAGGGCGCGTCGATGGCGATCGAGGACGCGGTGGCCCTGGCCCGGTGCGTGTCCTCGACACCGGCCATCGGAACGGCCCTGGCCGAATACACCCGCCTACGCCGCCCCCGCGCGTCCCGCATGACCAAGGCCGCCGCGTCCAACCGCGACTCGAAAACCCCGGGCACCGTCCAACGCCGCGTCAACGACCTCCTGATGCCCTTCGTCTTCCGCCACGCGTACACCCGCGCCACGTCCTGGCTGTACCGCTGACCCATCCAGCCCCGCGGGGCACGCCGGCCTCGCCGGGCCAAATCCAGCCCCGCCGGCGTTTGAGGCGCGGGGGTCCGGGGGCTGGCCCCCGGCAACGGCGCCGCACCTGCGGGAGGACGGGGGCAACTCCAGCCTCGCCGGCGCTTGAGGCGCGGGGTCCGGGGCGGAGCCCCGATCTTCAGCCCCGCCGGCGTTTGAGGCGCGGGGGCTCGGGGGCAGAGCCCCCGCAACGGCGCCGCACCCAAGCCACGGAAGCCCCGGCCGGGGTCAGGCCGAAAGCTCCTCCGCCAGAGCCTCCCGCAGCCGAGCCGCCCGCTCCGACACCTCATCCGGCCCCAACTCCATGGCCCGGACACACCACTTCTGCCCCTCCGCAAGGTCCCCGTGACGAGCGGCCAGCAGCCCCAACCGCAGCGCGGCCCGCCCGTGGCCCGCCACCGCCGCCCGCGTCCACCACAGCGCGGCCTCCGGTTCGCTCCCCTCGCGGGCCAGCAGCAGCCCCAGGTTGAACGCCCCGTTCCGGGACCCGGCCTCGGCCGCCTCCCGGTACCACCGCGCGGCGACCGCCAGGTCACCCCGGGCGGCGGCCAGCATGCCGACCCGCACCTGGGCACGCCGGTGCCCCAGCTCGGCGGCCCGCTCGTACCACTCCTCGCTCTCGGTCCGCGGCGCACCGCCCACCGGCTCGCCCAGAGCCACCGGCTCCGGCGGCGGCGCCAGCGACTCCAGCAGCGAGGCCAGCCGGAAGGCCGCCTCCGCGCTGCCGCCGCCCGCCGCGCACCGCAGGTGCCGCTCGGCGGCCCGCTCCTCCCCGTCCCGGACCAGCGCGATGCCGACCTGGAGCGCGGCGTCGGTGTGTCCCGCCGAGGCGGCCCGCTCGTACCACTTCAGCGCCGTGCGGTCCTCGTCCCGGCTGGCGAAGAGGATCCCGAGGTTGAAGGCGGCGTCCACGCTGCCCGCCTCCGCGGCCTTCGAGAACCACGGCTCCGCGCCCGCCGCGTCCCCGCCCTGCAGGAGCAGGATGGCCAGCGCGTTGGCCGCCTCGCGGTGACCCGCGTAGGCGGCCCGCCGGTACCACTGCTCGGCCTGCGCGGTCCGGTCCTGTGCGACGCACAGCAAAGCAAGGTTGTACGCCCCGTTCTGGTCGCCCGCGTCCATGGCGGTCCGGTACCAGCGCTCCGCGGTCTGGGTCTCGCCCCGGGCGGCGTGCAGCGCACCCAGCGCGTTCGCGGCGTTGCCGTCCCCGTCCTGGGCGGCCCGGTGCCACCACGCCGCCGCGTTGTCCTCGTCGCCGGCGTCGCGCAGCAGGAAGCCGAGCGCGCACGCGGCCCGGGCCTCCCCCTGCTTGGCGGAGGTCAGGTACCAGCGCCCGGCCTCCTTGAGCTCCCCGCGGGCCTCCAGCAGGGCGCCCAGGTGCAGCGCGGCGCGGCGGTGGCCGCGCGCGGCGGCCTGCCGGTACCACTGCTCGGCCTCGGTCGGGTCGCCCTTCCTGAGGTGCCTGGCCAGCCGGTACGCCGCCTCGCGGTGCCCCTGCTCGGCCGCGGCCCGGAACCACCGCTCGACACCGTTGTCCCCGCGGTGCTCCAGCAGGTCGGCCAGTCCGTACGCGCCCAGGGCGTGGCCGGATTCCGCCGCCTGGCGGAGCCAGTACTCGGCGGCCGGCTCGTCCCCGCGCTCGCGGAAATGACGGCCCAGGGCGTGCGCGGCGGGCGCGGATCCGGCGACGGCGGCGACCCGCCACCAGCCGGCGGCCTCCTCGGGGTAGCCCCGCTGGTGCAGCAGTACGCCCAGGTTGTTCGCGGCGGCGCGGTCCCCTTCCCCGGTGGCGCCGCGCAGGTACGGCTCGGCTCCGTCCAGGTCGCCGCGGCGCAGCAGCAGCGCGCCGAGCACGCTCATGGCGCCCGGGTCGCCCTTGTCGGCGGCCACCCGGTGCCGTGCCTCCAGCTCGGCGTCGCTCGCCGCGTCGGTCTCGGCGAACATCTCTTCCGCGAGATCCGCATCGGTCAGTGCGGTCTGCGCGTTGTCAGCATGAGCCGTCGCACCGGCTCCCGTACCCGGCTCGGCTTCTGCCCTCGCAAACCGCCCTGTCTCCAGCAGAGTTGACCTGTCCCCCATAAATCCCATCGTCGCATCACCTGCTACCCGCGTACACCTGGTATGTCGCAGCCAGTGAGGTCACTACAGCGTTTTGTCGACATGCCCATAGAGAGTCAAGTCAAACACGCTCCCGCCCCAACTCACCCGCCTCAGCTACCGCGTGTCCGCCACCGGACATGACGAAGGCCCGGATCCCATTGGATCCGGGCCTTCATCTTCAGTAGCGGGGACAGGATTTGAACCTGCGACCTCTGGGTTATGAGCCCAGCGAGCTACCGAGCTGCTCCACCCCGCGTCGGTGAAACCACAGTATCACGACGCGGGACGGAGCCATTACCGGTTGAACGTCAGCCGGCCGGCTTGGGCGCCGTCAGCTTCGCCTCCGCGTCGATCGCCCGCTTCAGCGCCGCCTTGATCTCTTCCTGCGCCTTGCCGAAGGCTGCCCAGTCGCCGGACTGCCTGGCCTTCTCGGCTTCCTCGATGGCCTTCTGCGCGTCGGCGAGCGCCGCCTTCACCGTCGGGTCCGAAGCGGCCGGAGGCGTCGTGGTGCCCTCGCCCGGCGGCTGCGCGGGAGGCACGGGGGTGGTCGGAGCCTCGGCCCCGAAGACCACGTTCAGCGCCTTCTCCAGGGTGTCCTCGAAGGCGGTCTGGCCGCCGTAGGTCACGAGCACCTTGCGCAGCAGCGGGTACTTGAGCCCCGAACTGCGCACGTACACGGGCTCCACGTACAGCATTCCGCCGTCGAGCGGGACCGTGAGCAGGTTTCCGTACTCGACCTCCGAGTCGCCACCGCGCAGCAGGCGGATGGATTCGGCGATCTTCGGTTCGGACTGGAACTTGCTCTGGACCTGCTTGGGGCCGTCGACCGGCTTGCTGGTCGGCAGCTTCAGGACCCTGATCTTGCCGTAGTCCGGGGTGCCCGGATCGGCGTTGACCGACATGAAGGCGCTCAGGTTGTCCCGCTCGTTCGGCGTGAAGGTCGTCGTGAGCGAGAAGACCTGGTCCTTCTCCGTCTGGCCCGGCAGCTTCATCGACAGGTAGTACGGCGGAACCGCCGTACCGGCCTTGGTGGTCGGGTCGTCGGGGACGGCCCAGGCCTCACTGCCGCTGAGGAAGGTCTGCGGGTCGGTGACGTGGTAGCGGGTGAGCAGCTCGCGCTGGACCTTGAAGAGGTCCTGCGGGTAGCGCAGGTGGTCCATGAGCGGCTTGGAGATCTCGCTCTTGGGCTTCACCGTGCCCGGGAACGCCTTCATCCAGGTCTTCAGGACCGGGTCCTGGGTGTCCCACTGGTACAGGCTGACCGTGCCGTCGTAGGCGTCGACGGTGGCCTTCACCGAGTTGCGGATGTAGTTGACCTGGTTCTCCTGGGCCACCACCGCGCGCTGGCTGTTGGTCAGCGAGTCCGCGGTGCTCTGGCCCAGCGTGGTGCGCGAGGCGTACGGGTAGCCGTTGGTCGTCGTGTACGCGTCGACGATCCACTTGATCCGGCCGTCGACGACCGCCGGGTACGGGGCGCCGTCGATGGTCAGCCACGGCGCGACGGCCTCGACGCGCTGCTTGGGCGTGCGGTTGTAGAGGATCCGCGAGCCGTCGCCGATGGCGCCGGAGTAGAGGATCTGCGGCTCGGAGAGGGTGAGCGCGTAGGCGGCCCGGTTGACCGGGTTGTCCAGGCTGACGCCGGAGTCGCCCTTGTAGCTGGTCTCCTTCTCGCCCTTGTCGTCCGAGTAGTCGAGCTCCTTCTGCGGTCCGCCGACGATCGAGTACTGCTTCGTCTGCTCGCCGTAGTAGATGCGCTGCTCGAAGTCCGTGCCGAACATGCCCTTGGAGGGCAGGTCGGACTGGGTGAAGTCCGGAGCGCCCTGGTCACCGACGGTGGTGCCCTTGGCCGCGACCACGCCGTAGCCGTGCGTGTACTTGAAGTGGTCGTTGATCCAGTTGTTCTTCGGGATGCCGCCGATGTTCAGCTCGCGCAGCCCGATGACCGTGTCCTGGCCGTTGTACCGGTCCACGGCGAGCGTGGACGGGAAGGCGTAGTAGCCCTTGACCTGCTGGAGCTGCTGGAAGGCCGGCGAGACGATGTTCGGGTCGAGGAGACGGACGCTGGCGGTCGTGTCGGCCGCCTTGCGCAGCTGGTTCTTGTCCGTGCCCGCGGCCGGTACGCCCGGGTAGTCCTTGACCTCGGAGCCGGCGATCCCGTAGGCGTCGCGGGTCGCCTTGATGTTCTTCTCGACGTACGGGGATTCCTTGGCCTGCTCGTTCGGCTGGACCTGGAACTTCTGCACGATCGCCGGGTAGAGCCCGCCGATCAGGATCGCCGAGAGCACCATCAGGCCGAAGCCGATGACGGGCAGCTGCCAGGTGCGGCGCCACAGCGTCGCGAAGAAGAGCACGGCGCAGATCGCGGCGATGGCGACGAGGATCGTCTTCGCCGGGAGGTAGGCGTTCGCGTCGACGTAGCGCAGGCCGGTCCAGTTGTCGGCGGCCTTGAAGTCGCTGGACTTCACGGCCAGGCCGTACCGGTCGAGCCAGTACGCGATGGCCTTGAGCGTGACGAACAGGCCGAGCAGCACCGACAGGTGCCCGGTCGCCGCGGCGGTGGCCCGGGCGCCCGGGCTGGTCACGCGCAGTCCGCCGTACAGGTAGTGCACGACGGCCGCGGCGATCACCGACAGCACGACCGCGGCGAAGCCGAAGCCGAGCAGGAAGCGGTACCAGGGCAGGTCGAAGGTGTAGAAGGACACGTCCATGTGGAACTGGGGGTCCTTCTGCCCGAAGGGCACCCCGTTCACATACATCAGCCAGGTCTTCCACTGGCCCGCCGCCGAGGCGCCCGCGATCAGGCCGACGAGCACCGAGATGCCCAGGAGCAGCCACTTCTTGTACGGGGCGACGCTCATCCGGTAGCGGTCGAGGCTCTGCTGCTCCATCGACATCGCGCTGAGCGGCGGCCGCAGCCGGTGGGCCAGCCAGATGTTGAAGCCCACGGCACCGGCCATCAGCAGACCGAAGACGGCGAAGAGGCCGATCTTGGTCCACAGCGTGGTGGTGAAGACGCTGGAGTACTTCACGGAGCGGAACCAGAGCCAGTCCGTCCAGAAGCCCGCGAACATGATGAAGAGCATGGCCAGGACGGCCAGCACGCCCAAGGTCATGAGGAGAGTGCGGGCTCGCCGGGACGGGCGGCCGACTCTCATCCGTGGCCCGGAAGGGCCTCCGCCGCGGTCCGGCATCTGGAAAGCCAAGGTGCGCACCTCGAAAGTCGCTACTGGTAATGAACGGGCCCCCGATCGTAGAGCCCACTCATGCAACTTACTGAGGCTTTAGTCAGTTCCCGGTATCCGGGGTAAAGGAGGCAGGATGTTGCCCATGTCCAACCTTTCGCCTTCCCCCGGCACGCCGATGGCGGCCAGCCCGCTGACCCGTGCCTGTCTCGAGATCGACGAGTACGCGGCCGGCCTCGGCTGGGACAAGCCCGCACGGCTGTTCGCGCTCGTCGACACCGCCCGGCTCAAGAAGCAGGAGCCGCGCCTGGCGAGCCAGCTCGGCCTCGACCAGGACGACGCCGGCAAGTCCTCCCTCACCCCGATCGAGCAGGACGAGGTCCCGAAGGGGACCCCGCTCGACAAGTTCCTGGGCACCATCGCCTGGCCCGACGCCGTCGTCGGCTGCGCGCTGACGGTGGAGCGGCTGATGCTGCCGCCGTCCGCGGAGGCTTCCGTACCGGAGGGGCTCGGCGACAAGCAGCTGGCGAAGTGGGTGGCCGCGCACCCGGAGCGGCAGGAGGTCCGGCTGACCGTGGCCGTCCTGCGCGACGGCTCGCGCGAGTCCGCCGTACGGCTGCGCGAGAAGGACTCCTCGACGGAGGTCCTCACCGGCGGGAACCTGGTGCCCGGGCTGGCGGAGGCGCTGGCGGCGACCTTCTCGTAGCCGCGGCGCGCGCAGGGGGCGGACCGGTCAGGGCGTGGCGCTGCACTGCGGCAGCCCGGCCGTGTCCCCCTTGCTGATCTTCTCCAGTGCCTTCGTGGCGTCGCCGATGGTGGAGACCTTCACCAGGGTCAGGCCGTCGGGCACGTTCTTGGCCGCGGAGGCGCAGTTCTCGGCGGGCGTCAGGAAGTACTCGGCGCCGGCCTTGCGGGCGCCGATGGTCTTCATCTGGATGCCGCCGATCGGGCCGACCTTGCCCGCGTCGTCGATGGTGCCGGTGCCCGCGACGAACTTGCCGCCGGTCAGGTCCTCCGGGGTGAGCTTGTCGACGATGCCGAGCGCGAACATCAGGCCGGCGCTGGGGCCGCCCACGTCGGCGAGCTTGATGTCGATCGTGAACGGGAAGGCGTGGTCGGTCCCGGCCCGGATGCCGACGATGGCGTGGCCGTCGCCCTCCGCCGCGGCGGAGGTGATCGCGACCTTGGTGGTTCCGGTGGGCTCGCGGTTCGCCTTCGCCGCCTCGGCCGCCTCCGCGGCGGGCACGACGGTGAACTCGACCGGCTCGCCGGCCTTGTGCTTGGTGACGAGCTTGGCCACGTCCTCGGGGGCCGTGACGGGCGCGCCGTCCACTGCCTTGATCACGTCACCGGCGTGCAGCTTGCCGTCGGAGGGGCTGTCCTTGACCACGGAGGCGACGATGACGCGGGCGGTCACCGGGATGCCGAGCTGGTTCAGGGCCGCCACCTTGGCGCTCTGCTGCGACTGGCTGAACTCCTCGGCGTTCTCCTGGGTGGACTGCTCGTCCGTCTTGCCGTCGGGGTAGAGGTTCTCGTGCGGCACGACGATGTTGTCGTCGGCCAGCCACCCGTACACCGCTTCCAGCAGGTTCATGTCGTAGTCCGCGCCGGTGACGCGGACCGTCGTCATGTTGAGGTGACCGCTGGTGGGGTACGTCTTGCGCCCCGAGATGTTGAGGACGGGCTCGCCGTGCGAGTCCCCGAGGGTGTTCACGGTGGGGCCCGGGCTCATCTCCGAGTACGGGACCTTGATGAAGACGCCTGCGCAGAGCAGCGCGAACAGCACGAGGGTGGAGGCGAGCATCGTCGCGGTGCGGCGTGGCATGGATCCGACAGTACGTGACGGCCCTGACGGGCGGCCCCCGGGGCCGGTCCGTACGGGGCCCGTGCGCGAAACTCTCAGCCGGATCTCAGGTGGGCCCGGGGGATTCTCACGGGACGCTCAGACGGCGTCGGAACCGGAGTGGACCCCTGCCTTCGCCCTGCCCTGTTCGACTTTGTCGGCCTTATCGGCTTTATCCATGGCTTCACGGAATCGGGCGTATCCGGCCAGCTCGGATATGTCGCCTTGCGTGCGGTCGCGCGCCGCCCAGCTGCCCCATATCCCCGCGCCGATCGCGGCGACCAGCGGAATCAGCAACCACGCCAGAGACGCCATGGGCCTGCCTCCCTACCCCGAAGTGCGTACGTGTCGTTGTGGCTTCAACGCTGGTGCCCGGGAGGGGGTTACGCAAATCGAGGGCGTGTTGCGCGGCCGAACGGGTGCGAGGCTACCCCCTTCCGGGGGTGCCTCCGCACGCGGGGTCCGGCGCGGCCTCAGCAGGCGCCGACCCACTCCTCGGTGCCGTCCGCGAAGGTCTGGTGCTTCCAGATCGGGACCTCGTGCTTGAGGTCGTCGATCAGCATCCGGCAGGCCTCGAAGGCCTCACCGCGGTGCGGGCAGGACACGGCGACGACGACCGCCAGGTCGCCGACGGCCAGGTCGCCCACGCGGTGCACGGCGGCCAGGGCCCGGACCGGGTACTTGGCGATGACGCGCTCGGCGACCCGGCGCATCTCGGCCTCGGCCGTGGGGTGGCAGGAGTAGCCGAGCGAATCGACGTCCGCTCCGCTGTCGTGGTTGCGCACCGTGCCGACGAAGAGCGTCGTACCGCCCGTCGCATCGTCGCCGACGGCCTTGAAGACCTCGTCGATCGAAAGCGGGGTCTCACGGATCGCGAGCAGCCGGATGGGATCCGAAGCGGCCTGCTCGCCGGGGTGATCGAAGTGCGGTGCCATACGGTCCATCGTGCCCTAGCCGCTGACGCGGCGGAATAGCTGTTTCGCCCGTGCCGCGCCGGCCTCCTTGGGAGCCTCCTACAGAAAACCCCTGGTGGCGCCCTGTACCCGCGCCTGCGGCCCCGGGCCAGGCAAATACAGCCTCGCCGGCGTTTGAGGCGCGGGGTCTGGGGCGGAGCCCCAGGAGCCCGGGCGCAGCCCGGGACCCGCGCGGCGGGGCCGCAAGGCGAAGGGCTACAGCCCGCGCCTCCGGCGGGCCCGCCGAACGGCGGCGGCGGCACCCAGCAGCGCCACCGTCGCCCCCGCGGCCCCGGCGGCCGTCGCGGCGTCCTTGCGGCCCAGCCGTCGCCCCGCCACCGTGTGCCGGCCCGCGACCTCCTGCAGCAGCTCGGCCAGCACCTCCTCATTGGTCCAGCGCGGCCGCCACCCCGCCGCGTGCAGCCCGCTGACGCTGACCACCCACGGGTGCATCGTGTACGCGAGGTCCCCGGCCGGCGACGGCGTCAGGCCGATCCGGTGCAGCCGGGCAGCCGCGCCCAGGGCCACCGCCGAGGGGAGTTCCATGCGGCGGATACCGCTCAGCTCCTCCACCTCCTCCTGCTCCAGCCACCCCTCGCAGCCCACCGCGAGCTCGCCCTCGACCTTCTCCAGGGCCGCGTACTCCAGCGCGCTGACCAGGTCCTCCACATGGCAGAACTGCCACGTCGGCCGGGATCCTGCCACCACGAGCAGCCGCGGGGACTCGAAGTACCGGGTCAGGGCGGTGTCCGTGCCGCCGACCAGGACCGCCGGGCGGATCACCGTGACGTTCAGGCCGGGGTGCGCCCGCGGTGCCCGCCGCCCCAGCCGTTCGATCTCCAGCAGGTCCCCGACGCCCGTCGCCTCCGCCGTCGCGCGCAGCTCGGAGTCCTCCGAGAGCGGGATGTCGTTGTCGGGCAGGGCCCCGTAGACCATCGCGGAGGTGCACAGCACGACCCGGTGCACCCCGGCCGCCGCGGCGGCGGTGAGCACGGTCTGGGTCCCGCGCACGTTGTACGCCGTACGGGCCGCCGGGTCGGTCTCCAGGTCGAGGTCGAGGGCGAGGTGCACGACCACGTCCGCGCCCCGCAGCTTCTCGGCGATCGCGGGGTCCCGTACGTCCAGGACGTGCCACTGCGCGGCCGCGCAGTCCCCGCGCCGCTCGTCGATCGCCACGACCTGCTTGACCTCGTCGGAGGAGGCCAGGCGGCTCACCAGGGCCGCGCCCACCCCCGTCGCGGCGCCGGTCACGGCGATCACCGGGCCTCGCACGGCCGGGTTTCGCGGCTGGCGAACGCCGTGGGCGCTGTCACCGTGTTCGGGGCGGTTTTCGGCGTCGTGCGGCGCGCTGCGCTCATCCGAAAGGTGCGGATCTGGGGAACTCACCGGGCGTCTCCAGCGGTTGTCTTCAGTAGGGACGCGCCGTGACGCGTACCTACCAGGTGATGTCCATCCTGCCGCAGCCCAGGAGTCGGCGGAGCACCGAGCCCGCAAGCGGGTCAGGTGTCTACGCTTGGTGTGTTGTCGGACCATCGCCCGTCGGCTCCCGCCGGCGGCCCTACGAGCCGAGGAAACCCGTGAGCGACACCCCATTCGGATTCGGCCTTCCGCCGGAGGAGCCGGACAACGGCGACGAAGGCAAGAAGAAGGGCAATCAGGGCGGCCAGGGCGGCCCGGCGAATCCGTTCGGGTTCTCCGGCATGGGCCTGCCGGGCGGCGCGGGCGGTCCCGGCGGCGCGGACAATCCGTTCGCCGCGATGTTCGGTTCGATGAACCCGAACGACCTGGGTGCGGCCTTCCAGCAGCTCGGCCAGATGCTCAGCTACGAGGGCGGTCCCGTGAACTGGGACATGGCCAAGGACATCGCCCGCCAGACCGTCGCGCAGGGCACCGCGGACGGCGTGAAGGACACCAGCGTCGGCATCGCCGAGAAGTCCGCCGTCGAGGAGGCCGTGCGCCTCGCCGACCACTGGCTGGACGGCGTGACCTCGCTGCCCTCGGGCGCCACCACGGCCGTGGCGTGGAGCCGCGCCGAGTGGGTCGAGGCGACCCTCCCGGTGTGGAAGGAGCTCGTGGACCCGGTCGCCGAGCGGGTGGGCGCGGCCATGGGCAGCGTGCTGCCCGAGGAGATGCAGGCCATGGCGGGCCCGCTGCTCGGGATGATGCGCTCCATGGGCGGGGCCATGTTCGGGCAGCAGATCGGCCAGGCCGTGGGCGTGCTCGCGGGCGAGGTCGTCGGCTCCACCGACATCGGCCTGCCGCTGGGCCCGGCCGGGAAGGCCGCGCTGCTGCCGCTGAACATCGAGGCCTTCGGCAAGGACCTGGGCGTGCCCCCGGAGGAGGTCCGGCTGTACCTGGCCCTGCGCGAGGCGGCGCACGCCCGGCTCTTCGCGCACGTGCCGTGGCTGCGCTCGCACCTGTTCGGCGCGGTCGAGGGCTACGCCCGCGGCATCAAGGTCGACACCTCGAAGCTGGAGGACGTGGTCGGACAGCTGGACCCGTCGAATCCGGAGCAGCTGCAGGAAGCGCTGCAGGGCGGCATGTTCCAGCCGCAGGACACCCCCGAGCAGAAGGCCGCGCTGGCCCGCCTGGAGACGGCGCTCGCGCTGGTCGAGGGCTGGGTGGACGCGGTCGTGCACGAGGCGGCCAAGCCCCGGCTGACCTCGGCCGACGCCATGCGCGAGACCATGCGCCGGCGGCGCGCCTCGGGCGGCCCCGCGGAGCAGACGTTCGCCACGCTGATCGGCCTGGAGCTGCGTCCGCGCCGGCTGCGCGACGCCTCGCGGCTGTGGGCCTCGCTCACCGACGCGCGGGGGGTGGACGGCCGGGACGGGCTGTGGGAGCACCCGGACATGCTGCCGACCGCCTCCGACCTGGACGACCCGGACGGGTTCGTGCACCGCGAGCAGCTGGACTTCTCGGAGATCGACAAGATGCTGGGCGAGGCCGCCCAGAAGCGCGACCAGGACGGCGACGAGAAGAAGTGAGCCTGCACGAAGACGCGGTCCTCGTCCTGAAGGCGTACGAGGACCAGCCGGAGCTGCGCGACCTGTACCTGGACCACCTGTCGGCCCACCCGGACGGGGTCTACAAGCCCTGCCAGGCCGGGCACGTGACGGGCAGCGCGCTGGTGATCGACCCGGCGCGGGGGCGCGTACTGCTGACCCTGCACAAGAAGCTCGGCATGTGGCTGCAGATGGGCGGCCACTGCGAGTCCGGCGACGCGACCCTGGCGGAGGTGGCGCTGCGCGAGGCCCGCGAGGAGTCGGGCATCGCCTCCGGGCTGACGCTGCTGTCGGGCGGCCCGGTGCGCCTGGACCGGCATCCGATCCCGGCGCCCTGCAACTGGCACCTGGACGTGCAGTACGCGGCGCTGGCCCCGGCCGGTGCGGAGGCGGAGATCAGCGAGGAGTCCCTGGACCTGCGCTGGTTCCCGTACGAGGAGGTGGCGGCAGTGGCCGACACCTCGGTCGTGCGGCTGATGGAGGCGACCCTGGCGCGGCTGGGGGCCTGAGGCCGTGAAGGCGTGACGCGGCGAAGGGGCGGTCCCTCCTCGGGACCGCCCCTTCGCCGTACCTCCCGGACCGGCTAGTTCCAGGCGTTGTTCTGGTTCTGCGCGTGGGAGCCGTGCTGGCCCACGCCGAACTGCGCCGCGACGCCCTGGCCGAGCTGGGCGTTCTGCGGCGGCAGCACCTCGCTGGGCTGCACCAGCGCGAAGCCGGTGCCGAGGAAGCTCAGCTCCCAGCCCTCGCCGGTGTTGCCGCGCCGCCGCCAGACTCCGCTGGAGTGCGTCTGCGCCTGCATCTGCACCCGCAGGGAGGTGGACCAGGCGACGATCGCGTCCGCGTCGGCGTTGACGTACTTGTCGGGCGTGACCTGCATCATCAGCGGCTGCCCGGAGGTCATCAGGGCGACCTTGCCGCGGCCGGTGATGTTGAGCTGGTACTTGCCGGACCCGGAGATCCCGTACTGGCTGTCCACCGCGATGACCTCGGTGTGCAGGGTGGAGTCCAGGGCCAGGACGTAGCTGCTGTCCACGGTCAGGCCGTCCTGGTCCACGTCCACGACGTGCACGTACTGGGCCAGGTTGGCCAGGTAGACCGTGCCCTGCCCGGAGCAGCGCATGAGGTCCAGGCCCTCACCGGTGCGGGCGCGGGCCCGGCGCTGGTTGGAGGTCTGGTACTCGCCGTCGAAGTCGATGAGTCCCTGGTAGGCGACCATCGCACCCTTGCGGGCGAGTACGTCGTCGGAGCCGGCCAGGGTGACCCGCAGCAGCTGCGGGTTCTGGACGGCGTACCGCTCCTGGGACTGCGCCTCGGCGTGGGCGAAAAGTGAGCTCTGCATGATGTGTCCGCTCCCCCTCAGCCCCGGACCCGGAGCCGGTCGGTGCTGTCCTCGCTGGGCTGTACGACGACGATGCCCTGGCCGGAGAAGGCCATCTGGTAGGCCTCCCCGCTGCCCCGGCCGATCATCGACGAGGCCTTGAAGCTGCGCTTCCCCTTCACCTTGAGGTTCGGCGACCACGCGACGAGCGCGTCGGGGTCGACGTACGTCTCGTCCTCGCCGCGACCGCAGTCGACGACGATCGGGGTGCCGCGGGAGGTGATCGCGACCCAGCCGGTGCCCGCGATCTGCACGTTGAACAGGCCCTGGCCGGCGAACTTGGCGAGGCCCTTGACCCGCTCGACGCCCCACTGGAGGTGCGCGTCGAAGGCGAGCAGGTTGGTGCCGTTGACCGACAGCGAGTCGTTGTTGAGGTTGATGACGACGACGTCCGCGCCGTAGTCGGCGAGGTAGAGCAGGCCGTCGCCGGTGCACTTCATCAGCGGTGCGCCTTCGCCGGTGAGCCACTGCGAGGCCATCTGGCGGACGGCCGGCGGGTTGGGCTCGTACTGCACGAAGCCCTCGTAGGCGACCATCGAGCCGGTGCGGGCGAAGAGGTCCTGGCCGCTCTGCATGGCGACCTTGAGCATGGCCCGGCCGTGGTTCTCCATGCGGGCCGTGACGGGGGTCGGGGCGTATCCCGCGAGCTGCTGGTTCATTGCGTTCATGTCGGGCTCCCTCAGACCTCGTACGGCTGGACGACGATGAAGTTGCCGGGAGCGCCGCGGAACTGGAGGTTCACGGTCTCCCCGCTGTGGCCGGGGTAGGCGTTGCGCCGGAGCCGGACCTGGCTGGAAAGGATCACCTGGGAGGCGGAGGACCACGCGACGATGGCGTTGCTGTCCGCGAAGGTGGTCGGGGTGACGGGCAGGACGACCGGGACGCCGTGCGTCTTGACGATCACCGTGCCCGTGCCCTGGAACTGCATGGTGAACAGGGCGCCACCGGGGATGCCGTGGCCCTCGATGCGGCGGACCTCGTGCTGGAGCGACTCGTCGAAGGCGAGGACGGCCTCGGCGGAGACGCAGATCCCGTCGCCCTGGAGCTCGATGGCGTGCAGGTGCGCGCCGTTCTCGGCGAGGAAGACCTGGCCGCGGCCGGTGCAGCGCATGAGCTGCATCTCCTGGCCGGTGGCGTTGCCGACGATGCGGCCGGCGAAGCCCGCGCCCTTGTAGCTGAAGTCGACCTTGCCCTGGTAGAGGACCATGCTGCCCTGGCGGGCGAGGACGGCCTGGCCGCCCATCGACAGGTCGACGCGCATGAGCTGCTGGTTCTGCGGGGTCCAGCGGGTGCCGGTGGGGGCTTCCTTGTACGGCTGGAGGGCGGCGGCGAGGCCGGCCCCGGCGGCCTGCGGGGCGTAGCCGGGCTGCTGGCCGTACGCGGGCGGCTGCTGGCCGGGGACCTGCCCGGGGAACTGGCCCGGTACCTGGCCCGGTACCTGGCCCGGGACCTGGCCCGGCACCTGGCCGTAGCCCGGCTGCTGCCCGTACGGCGCGGGGGCCGGGGCGGGCGGCGGGACCTGGCCCGGGTACTGGCCGGGCGCCTGGCCGTACGGGGCCTGCTGCTGGGGCGGCTGGCCGTAGGGCGCGGGGGCCGGCGGGGCGAGCGGCGCGGCCATCGTGGGCGCGGTGTGCTGCTGGTACGCCTGCGGTTGCGGGGCGGGGGCCTGCGGGGCCGGGGCGGGCGCGCCGAAGTTCGGAGCGGGTGCCGGGGCCGGGGGCTGGGGGGCCTGCGGGGCCGGGGCCCCGAAGGAGGGGGCCGGGGCAGGGGCCGGTGCGGCCGCCTGGGGCGGCGGGGCGAACCCGGGCGCGGCCGCGGCCGCGGCCTGCGGCGGGACCTGCTGCTGCGGCTGCTGCTCCTCGGCGACCTCGCCGCCGAAGTTCTTCAGCAGCGCGTCGAGCCCGCCGTCGAAGCCCTGGCCGACGGCCGCGAAGCGCCAGACGTCCTTGAGGTAGAAGTCGCCGAGCATGACGGCCCGCTCGGTGGTGAACTCCGAGCCGTTGAAGGCGTACCGGACGACCTCTTCGCCGCCCGCGACGATCCGGATGTAGCCCGGCCCGATCTGCGACATCTGCCCGGCACCGTCGATGGTGGCGGTGAAGGACAGCTTGTGGATGGAGGCCGGAATGCGGTCCAGGGTCACCCGGAAGGATTCCGTGTCGCCGGACTGGGCGCCGAGCTGCTGGATGGACTCCTCGGGCGACTTCGGCTGGTTGAAGAAGACGAAGTAGCGGTCGTCCGAAAGCTGCTCGTTCACGTCGAGCCCGAAACAGCTGATGTCGAAGGCGAGTCCGGGCCCGGCGATCTGCACGCCCACGTACAGATCGGTGCCCGCTGTCAGATCACTGATCTTGGCCTTGTGGCCGCGTTGGAATTCCCTGGCCATACGTAACGACCGTCCCCCATCCCGACTGTGAATACGTGCCGCTCAGGCTAACGGCAACTGCCGACATCCGGCCAAGCCGGTACCGACCCGGTACACATCACGCTGCGTCACTTCGGGGCTATTCGTCGCGAGCGGCGGGCACTTTGGGCAGCCGCTCGGCCGCGACCACGCCCTCCAGGTACCCGCGGGCGCGCTCGGTCCGCGGGTACGCCTCCAGCAGCTCCCAGAAGCGGGGCCCGTGGCCGGGCACGAGGAGGTGCGCCAGCTCGTGCAGGAGCACGTAGTCGACGACGTACTCCGGCATTCCCTGGAGGCGGTGCGAGAGCCGGATGCTGCCCTCGGCCGGGGTGCAGGAGCCCCAGCGGGTGTTCTGGTTGGTGACCCAGCGGACCGAGCGGGGGCGGGCGCGGCCGCTGAAGTACTGCTCGGACAAACGCTCGGCGCGTTCGGTGAGTTCCGCGTCCCCGAGGGTGCGCTTGCTCTCCTGGGCGGCCAGCTTGTCGAGCATGACGCCCACCCAGCGCTGCTCCTCGGCCTCCGACATCCGGGCAGGGATGAGGACGACCGTACGGTCACCCTCGCGATAGGCGGATACGGTCCTGCGGCGGCGCGCGCTCCGGCGGACTTCTACGGCGCGCTGCGGTGGGTCGGCGGACACGCCACGACGGTACCCGGTAGCCGTGGCCGAAGTCCCGCCCGTCCAGGGTTCGAACATGATCGATTCACACCGGGTACACGGAAGACCCCTTTTCTCCATCTCATATGCCTAATACCTCTCGCCTGTGGACAAACTTCGGCACGGATTTCGGAGGGCGGGCACTGTTGCGGAAGAACGGAGAACGCGGAGGAAATCGGAAGCGGGGGGATGGCCATGTATCCGAAGGTGAAGCCGGCACTGGCACGGGCCTGGCGCGATATGCAGACGGTGCAGTTCGGGGTGACTCCCGCGCACGCGGTGGTGCTCGGTCCCGTCGACACGGCGACGGGTGCGCTCATCGACCGCATCGACGGGACGCGCGGGATGGACCTGTTGCGGGCCGAGGCCTCGGGCATGGGGCTGCCGGACGGCCAGGCCGACGAACTGGTCCGGCGGCTGGCCGGGGCCGGGCTGCTCGACGACGCCACCGCGGGCGGCCCGCGGGCCCAGGCCGTGCGCAAGCGGCCGGAGGCCCTGGAGCGGCTGGCGCCCGATCTGGGCTCGCTGTCGCTGGTCCACCGGGAACCGGGCGGGGACTTGCTGGGCATCGCCGCGCGCCGGGCGATACGGGTCCAGGTGCGCGGGAGCGGCCGCGTCGGCGCCCTGATCGCCGCGGTCCTGGCGGGAGCCGGCGTGGGCGGGGTCGAAGTCCTCGACGGGGGCCGGGCGGAGCCGGCGGATGTGGCCCCGGGCGGGCTGGGCCCCGGAAGCGTGGGCCGGCTGCGGGCGGAGGCCGCGGGAAAGCTGGTGCGCGAGTCCGCACCCGGACGCGCCCCGCGGGCCGGGGAGAGCGAGGGGCCGGCGCCCGGGCTCGCCCTGGTGGTGGTCGCGCCGCGCGACGGGCTGCAGGCCTGGGCCCCCGATCCGGAGACCGCCGCCGGCTGGGTCGCCACCGGCATCCCGCACCTGTACGCGGGTGTACTGGAGGGCACCGGGCTGGTGGGACCGCTGGTCCTGCCGGGGGCGACGGCCTGCGCGGGGTGCATGGAGCGCGACCGGGTGGACCTGGATCCGGCCTGGCCGCGGATGCTGGTGCAGTGGCGCTCGGCCCACCGCCGAAGAGCCAACGCCGCCTGCGACCTGGGCCTGTCCACCGCGGTGGCCGGCCTGGCCGCGGCCCACGCGCTGTCCTTCCTCGACGGCGAACTGCCCGCCTCCACCTCCTCCCGCTGGGAGGCCGCCCTCCCGGCCCTCCACTGGCAGCCGAACCCCCTTCGCCCCCACCCCGACTGCCCGTGCGGGGCGGGCGCCGACGGTCCAGCGGCGCTGGAGCGGTCGGGAGGAGGATCGGGAGCGGATCGGCCGGGAGGGCCATGACAGGATGCTCGGGGTCTGTCGGGTCGGAGGGGCCTTCCCGAAACCGCCGCTTGCGGCGCAGCTGTCTGGGAAATGGAGGGGCGCATGTCTGATCTTCCCCGGAAGGCGGTCACCCGCACCGTCAAGCTGGCCGCGCTGCCGCTCGGCATTGCGGGTCGGGCCACGTGGGGGCTGGGCAAGCGGATCGGGGGCAAGTCCGCGGAGATCGTGGCGCGCGAGCTTCAGAACCGCACCGCCGAGCAGTTGTTCCGGACGCTCGGGGAGCTGAAGGGCGGTGCCATGAAGTTCGGGCAGGCCCTGTCGGTCTTCGAGTCGGCGCTGCCCGAGGAGGTCGCGGGGCCCTATCGGGCGGCGTTGACCAAGCTTCAGGAGGCGGCGCCGCCGCTGCCCGCGGCCACCGTGCACCAGGTGCTGGCCGACCGGCTCGGTGCGGACTGGCGGGACCTCTTCGAGGAGTTCGAGGACAAGCCGGCCGCGGCTGCCTCCATCGGACAGGTACACCGGGCGGTGTGGCACGACGGCCGGCAGGTGGCGGTCAAGGTCCAATACCCAGGGGCTGGTGAGGCGCTGCTGTCGGACCTGAAGCAGCTGGGCCGGTTCGCGGGGCTGTTGGGGCCGCTGATACCCGGCATGGAGATCAAGCCGCTGATCAAGGAGTTGCGCAACCGGGTCGCGGAGGAGCTCGACTACGAGCTGGAGGCCGAGGCCCAGCGGACGCACGCGGACGCGTTCGAGGGCGACCCGGACGTGGTCGTGCCGGATGTCGTGCACCAGGGCGACCAGGTGCTGGTGACCGAGTGGATGGAGGGGACCCCGCTGTCGGAGGTGATAGCCGACGGCACGCAGGAGGAGCGCGACCGCGCCGGACAGCTGCTGGCCCGGTTCCTCTTCTCCGGCCCGGCGCGCACCGGGCTGCTGCACGCGGACCCGCACCCGGGCAACTTCCGGCTGATATCCGCGCCGGACGGCCGGATGCAGCTGGGGGTCCTGGACTTCGGCACGGTGGACCGGCTGCCCGGCGGCTGGCCCAAGCCCATCGGCCGGTCGCTGCGGATGACGCTGGACGGTGATGCCGAGGGGGTCTACGGGCACCTGTGCACTGAGGGGTTCGTGAAGGAGTCCATCGATCTGGACCCCGACGCGGTGCTGGACTACCTGAAGCCGATCATCGAGCCGGCCGAGGCCGAGGAGTTCACCTTCACCCGGCCGTGGCTGCGCGGCCAGGCGGCGCGGATCGCCGATCCGCGCTCCCCCGCACACCAGTTGGGCCGGCAGATCAACCTGCCGCCCTCGTACCTGCTGATCCACCGGGTGACGCTGAGCACCATCGGCGTGCTGTGCCAGCTGGGCGCGACCGTGCGGCTGCGGGACGAACTGGACTCCTGGCTGCCCGGGTTCTCGTCAGCGGAGTGACGGCGCGGAGTGACGGCGGGTCCGGGTCACCACCAGGAGGAGTCGAGCCTGCCCTCGATCGCCCGGAGGTTGGCCCGGGCGCAGTCGACGCAGAAGTACTGTCTCGTCCCGTTCTCCACCGAGCAGGTCCAGGTGGGCGGGGCGCCGTGGGGGGACTGTGTGCCGCAGCGCGCGCAGACGACGGGCTGGGCCTCGGGTCCCGGAGTGGCGGGGTGGGGAGTCGGCTGGTCCACCTCCAGACGATATCCCCGTAGGTGGCGGAGAGGCCTGCGCAACGCACCGGGGGGACCGGTCCGTTCGGACCGGTCCCCCCGGGGAGCCGATTTCAGCTGGTCGTCAGCGATCAGTGCATGACGGCCATGGCCAGCGCACGCCGGGCGCGCAGCGAGACGCGCTCGGCTCGCCGCTGCATGCGGCGGGCGGCCAGCAGGCGCAGGGCGTGACGCTCGGCGTCGGCCTCACGCATGCGGTCGTCCATATGGGCACGAGCCATGGCTTCTGGGATGAGTTGCATTTCGCGGGTCCTGTTCTGACGCGAGGTGATCGCGCCGGCGGTGATGAAGTCTGCGTGGGCGGAGCCGTGCGGCTGCTCGCTCGTGGTGTCGGGGGTCATGAGGGCCTGCTTCAAGGGGTCGTGCGTAAGGGGGCGGTCGATGGTTCCGTGGGCGGTCATGCCGCGACAACCGGGTTCTTGCGCGGACGGCCACGCGGGCGCTTCCGGGCTACGACGACACCCTGGACGAAGAGCTCGCCGCCCCAGACGCCCCAGGGCTCGCGGCGCTCGATCGCCCCGGCGAGGCAGGCCTCGACCAGCGGGCAGGTCCGGCAGAGGGACTTGGCGTACTCGACGTCGGCCGGGGACTCGGCGAAGAAGACCTCGGGGTCGAAGGTGCGGCACGGAACGGGGACGCCGAGGTTCTCGATGGCGTCGTCGAGCGCGGTCAGCGCGGTGAGCGGGGTCAAGGCGTGGTCCTCCGGGACTGCGGGCGGGGAGATCGTTTGGGTCTGCGGTACGGACGGGGCGTGCGCTTCGAGTTGCACGGTGTTTTCTTCCTCGTCTTGTTCGGCTAGTCGTTCCGGCCGGTTGGCCGGGTGGCGGCTGGGCTGCGTCGCTTCACCGACTGGTCTTGCCAGTCCCGAGGCCCCTTCGCTCCGTCGTCCCCGTTCGGGGCAAACAGAAGGGCCGCGGATCCCGGGTGGGGTTCCGCGGCCCTGAAGGCGCCGGCCTGATCATGCGATCAGACTGGATCACTCCAGGGTTCGAGCCCACGGAAGGCCCACATCAGGTGGTGCTGCTGCTTCGTCGTCTTCGTCTTCGTCGTCTGGGATCCGGCACCGGCGGCGGCCGCGAACCCATAGGCGCCATGCGCCTGAGCTTCTGCTGCCAGTACTGCCACCGGTGCCTGGATCGGTCGCTCATTGCGCTCGCTGACCGGAAGGGTCGCCAGCAGGGCGGCGGGGCTGTCAGCGGAAATCGCGGACAGACCGGTACCCCGGAGGGAGACGGAACCGAGCAGGCAGGAAGCGGCAACCGAGCGATCGGTCATTTTGGTGAAGGTCATGAAGCTGGTCACTGGTCTCGCCTCCTCTCGGCGTCTCGGGGACAGTGGCCCGGGGGCCCGTCCCATGCGTATTCGGATAAGTACAGCACGGATCCGGGGCTTCGGAGAAGCCACCGTTTCCGTTGCTAAGAACCTATGGGTCTTCGCTGGGCATGTGCAAACTATTTTTCCGACGAGTTTCTACGCGTCGTCAGAATCCTCGGCCCCGGGCTCCTGACCTGCACAGATGGCCAGGACGTCGGCGCCGTACCGCTCGAGCTTGCGGCCGCCCACTCCGGAGATCATCGAGAGCTCTCCCTCCTCGGACGGCGCGGCCTCCGCGATCGCCATCAGCGTCTTGTCCGTGAAGACGCAGTAGGGGGGCAGGCCTTGCTCCTTCGACTGGGCCGACCGCCACACCCTCAGCCGCTCGTAGAGTCCTTCGTCCATGTCGGAAGGACAGTCTTCGCAGCGCATCAGCTTCATCTCGCCGGCCTCGGTCAGGGTCCTGCCGCAGACCCGGCACAGCGCGGGGCCGCGGCGGCCGCGCTTGCGGGCCCCCCGCTCGGCCGCGCCGCCCGGCCCCGTTCCCGGGGCCGCGGAGCCCGGCCGCAGGCCGTTCAGGAAGCGGCTGGGGCGTCGGGAGGCCCGGCCGCCCGGAGCCCGGGAGAGCGCCCAGGAGAGCGTCAGGTGCAAGCGGGCCCGGGTGACGCCGACATAGAGCAGCCGGCGCTCCTCCTCGACCTGCTCGTCGGTCTTGGCGTAGGTGATCGGCACCATGCCGTCGGTGAGGCCGACGAGGAACACGGCGTCCCACTCCAGGCCCTTCGCCGCGTGCAGCGAGGCCAGGGTGACGCCCTGGACCGTCGGGGCGTGCTGGGCGGCCTTGCGCTCGTCGAGCTCGATCGTGAGGTCCGCCAGGGTGGCGGCGGGCCGGGTGCGGGCGAAGTCCTCGGCGAGCCGGACCAGCGCGGCGAGCGATTCCCACTGGTCGCGCACGGCTCCGGAGCCGGCCGGCGGCTCGTTGGACCAGCCGGTGGAGCTGAGCACGGCCCGGACCTGGGAGCCGAGCTCCACGACGTCGTCGAGCAGCGGGTCGTTCCCGCCGGAACGGGCGGCTCCGCGCAGCGCGAGAATGGCCTTCTGGACCTCCTGGCGCTCGAAGAACCGCTCGGCTCCGCGCAGCTGGTACGGGACCCCGGCGTCGGCGAGGGCCTGCTCGTAGACCTCGGACTGGGCGTTGATGCGGAAGAGCACGGCGATCTCGCCGGCCGGGACGCCCGCCGCGATCAGGTCGCGGATCCGCGCGGCGACGCCCTCGGCCTCGGCGGGCTCGTCCGGGTACTCGGCGTAGACGGGGTCGGGGCCGGGCTCGCGCTGGGAGACCAGTTCGAGGCGGTGCTCGGCGGCGCGGCCCTTCGCCTGGTTCAGCAGGCCGTTGGCGAGGTGGACCACCTGCGGGGTGGAGCGGTAGTCGCGGACCAGCTTGACGACGGTGGCCTGCGGGTAGCGGTTGCGGAAGTTCAGCAGGTGGTCGGGGGTGGCGCCGGTGAAGGAGTAGATCGTCTGGCTCGCGTCGCCGACGACGCACAGGCTGTCGCGCTCGCCGAGCCAGAGGTCGAGCAGCCGCTGCTGGAGCGGGCTGACGTCCTGGTACTCGTCGACGACGAAGTGCTGGTACTGGGTGCGGATCTGCTCGGCGATGTCGTGACGATCCTGGAGGATGCCCACGGTCAGGAGCAGCACGTCCTCGAAGTCGATCATGCCGCGGTCGCGCTTGAGCTGCTCGTACGTCCCGTAGATCTGGGCGATCTCGGCCATGTCCCGGGGGGCCTCGCGGCCCGCCTTGAGGGCGGCCGCCGGATAGTCGGCCGGCACGGTCTGGGTGACCTTGGCCCACTCGATCTCGCCGGTGACGTCGCGCAGCTCGTTTCGGTCGAGGCGGATGCGGCAGCGCGCGCCGGCCTCGGCGACGAACTGGATCTTGCGCTCCAGCAGCCGGGGGACGTCGCCGCCGACCGCCTTGGGCCAGAAGTACTGGAGCTGGCGCAGGGCGGCGGAGTGGAAGGTCCGGGCCTGGACCCCGCCCGCGCCGAGGGTGCGCAGGCGGCCGCGCATCTCGCCGGCGGCGCGGTTGGTGAAGGTGACGGCCAGCACACTGGCCGGCATGAGCTGGCCGGACCGGACTCCGTAGGCGATGCGGTGGGTGATCGCGCGGGTCTTGCCGGTGCCGGCGCCCGCCAGCACGCACACCGGTCCGCGCAGGGTCGTGGCGACCTCGCGCTGCTCCGGGTCCAGGCCCAGGAGCACCGCGTCCGCCGAGTCGGCGGCGGCGGAGAAGGATGAGGAGTGCGTTGCTGCTGTCACCCCGCCATGCTGCCAGGTCTCGTGGGTCGGGCGGGAAACTTGTCCACAGGGCGCCCTTGTCCGTCGTACTTGTCACACCGGTCGCCGCCGGATCGTCACGCCGGGTCGCCGCCCCGTGGCGCACCGGACGGACCGGACGGGCCGACGGACCGGCCGCACCTCTCGTACGGGAATGGCGGCGCGGTGCCGTACGTTCGAGTACTCGGACCACCGAGGCCCCCGAGACCGCCGAGACCCCACAGAGGAGACCGCAGCATGCAGGACAAGGGTTCCGTGACGATGTACAGCACGACCTGGTGCGGCTACTGCCGCCGGCTGAAGTCCCAGCTGGACCGGGAAGGCATCGCGTACAACGAGATCAACATCGAGCTGGACCCCGAGTCCGCGGCGTTCGTCGAGAAGGCGAACGGCGGCAACCAGACGGTTCCCACCGTCCTCGTGGTGTCCCAGGCCGGCAGCGAGTCGGTCATGACGAACCCGAGCCTGGCCCAGGTCAAGCAGGCGCTCGCCGTCTGACCGGCCTCCTCGCACACAGAGTGGCCCCCGCCGCGGCGGGGGCCTTCTGCATGCCCGGGGCGCGTCAGGCGGCCGGAGCGGGCTTCGGGAGGGGCTTTCCGTACCAGAGCTCGACCAGGCGGGCCGCGATGGAGATGCCCGACGGGGGGACGACCTCGCCGGACTCGAACGCCTCGCGCAGCTCCTCGCGGGAGAACCAGCGGGCCTCCTGGATCTCCTCGCCGTCGACGTTGATCTCCGAGGTGGTGGCGCGGGCCGTGAAGCCCAGCATCAGGCTGTACGGGAAGGGCCACGGCTGGCTGGCCACGTACTCGACCTCGCCGACCTTGACGCCCGCCTCCTCCCACACCTCGCGGACGACGGACTGCTCGATCGACTCGCCCGGCTCGACGAAGCCCGCGAGGGTGGAGAACCGGCCCTCGGGCCAGTGCACCTGGCGGCCCAGCAGCGCGCGGTCCTGGTCGTCCGTGACCAGCATGATCACGGCCGGGTCGGTGCGCGGGTAGTGCTCCGCGCCGCAGCCCGGGCAGCGGCGGATGTGCCCGGCCGCCGCGACCACCGTGCGCTCGCCGCAGCGGGAGCAGAAGCGGTGCATCCGCTGCCAGTTCTCCAGGGCCACCGCGTGCACCATCAGCCCGGCGTCGCGCGGGTTCAGCAGCAGTCCGGCCTCGCGCAGGCCGGCCGGGCGGGCCGACTGGTCCATGCGGCCGGGCAGCGAGTCCTTCTGCAGCGCGAAGTACCGTACGCCGTCCTCGTCGGTGCCCAGGAAGTAGCGGTGCGTCTCGGTGACCGGGGCCTCGAAGGCCGGGGTCATGACGATGCCGGTGCCCCCGTCGGGGGTGTCGTCGATCAGGACCTGGCCGCCGGAGACGACGAAGACGCGGGTCGTCGGGTGGCTCCAGGCGGCGGCGAGCCAGGCCTCGTCGAGGCGGTGGTGCGCGGCACGGTCGATCCCGCTGGGCGCGGCGAGCGAGAGAGGGCGCTCGGTATGGGTGCTCACAGGTACTTCCAACTCCCCCGATGGTGGGACAAGGCAGGCTCGGTGACTCGTGTGGTGGGTGCGGGTCGGCCGGTCAGGCGGCCTTCCAGTGGGCGGCGAGGTCGCCCCACAGGTAGGCGGTCGTCTCGACGCCCTTGAGGAGCAGGTCCAGCTCGACCTTCTCGTTCGGCGAGTGCCAGCCGTCGGACGGGACGGAGATGCCGAGGAAGAGGACGGGCGCGTCCAGGACGTCCTGGAGGTCGGCCGCGGGGCCGGATCCGCCCTCGCGGGTGAAGCGGACCTCCTGGCCGAAGGCGCGGCCCATGGACCGTACGACCGACTGCAGCGCCGGGTGGTCCAGCGGGGTCAGGCACGGGCGGGTGGGCGCGCCGAAGACGATGGAGTGCCGGATTCCGTCCGGGATCCGGGCCGCGACCCAGTCGCGGACGGCCGCCTCGACCTCGTACGGGTCCTGCCCGGACACCAGGCGGAACGAGAGCTTCAGGTGGGCGGAGGCGGGCACGATGGTCTTGCCGCCGGGGCCCTGGTAGCCGCCGCCGATGCCGTTGACCTCGGCGGTCGGGCGGGCCCAGACCCGCTCCAGGGTGGAGTAGCCCTTCTCGCCCGAGGCCGCGTGGGACTTGGCCGTACGGAGCCACTCGGACTCGTCGAAGGGGAGCTCCGCGATCAGCCGGCGCTCGGCGTCGGTCAGCTCCGTGATGTTGTCGTAGAAGCCGGGGATGGTGACCCGTTCGTCGGCGTCGTGCAGGGCCGCGACCAGGCGGGCGGCGACGGTGGCCGGATTGGGCACGGCCCCGCCGAAGGCGCCGGAGTGGATGTCCTGGTCCGGGCCGTGGAAGTCGATCTCGCAGTCGGCGACGCCGCGCATGCCGGTGCAGACGGTGGGGGTGGTCTCGGACCACATGCCGGTGTCGGAGACGATCACGACATCGGCGGCGAGCCGCTCCGCCTCGCGCTCGACGAGGGCGCGGAAGTGGATGGAGCCGGACTCCTCCTCGCCCTCGATGAGGAGCTTGAGGTGCACGGCGGGCGCGGCGGCGCCGGTGGCCGCCAGGTGGGCGCGCACCCCGAGGGTGTGGAAGAAGACCTGGCCCTTGTCGTCTGCGGCGCCGCGGCCGTACATGCGGCCGCCCTGGACCACCGGCTCGAACGGGTCGGTGTGCCAGCCGTCGGCGAGGGCGGCGGGCTGCACGTCGTGGTGCCCGTAGACGAGGACGGTCGGCGCCGCCGGGTCCTCGCTCGGCCACTCGGCGAAGACGGCGGGCGCGCCGGGGCCCGTCTTTGAATCAGAAGGGGTCCAGACCTCGGCGACCGGGAAGCCGGTCTCCTTGAGCTTCGCGGCGAGCCATTCCGCGCTGCGGCGTACGTCGCCCGCGTGCTCGGGCTGGGCCGAGACGGAGGGGATGCGGAGCCACTCGGCGAGGTCGTCGAGGAAGGCGGCGCGGTGGGTGTCGATGTACGTGCGGACGACGCTGTCCGGCGGGGTGTCGCTCATGCCCACGAGCCTAGCTGTCCACCTGATGGGCACCGTCCGGGCCCGGTTCGCCTTGGAGGATCCGCTCAAGGCGGGCCCGGTCGGGGAGGTCGCGGGGGCGGATCACGCGGCCGCTGCGGACGTGGAGGAAGGCGGCGGTGACCCGGTCGAGGGGGGTTCCGGTGGCTTCGGCCCAGGCAAGGCGGTAGACGGCGAGCTGGAGGGGGTCGGCCTCGGTGGTGCGGCCGGTCTTCCAGTCGACGATCTCGTAGCCGGTGTCCGTGCGGTACACGGCGTCGATCCGGCCGCGGATGACGCGGCCGGCGAGGGTGAGCTGGACCGGGGCCTCCATGCGGTGGGGCGGGCGGTCGGCGTATTCGCTGCGCTCGAAGGCGGCCTTGAGGGAGTCGAGGTCGGCCTCGTCGGCGATCTCCTGGTCGGAGCCGGGGAGCTCGGTGGCGGGGTCGAGGACGTCGAGGAGGGGGAGCGGGAGCTCGTCGAAGCGGGACTCGACCCAGGCGTGGAAGCGGGTGCCCTGGCGGGCGGCGGGCTGGGGGGGCTTGGGCATGGGGCGGGCGAGCTCGCGGACGAAGCCGTGCTCGTCGGCGGCGAGGCGGAGCAGCTGGCTGGCGGAGAGCGCGGCGGGCAGCTCGACGTCGCGCACGGCGGCGCGGGCACGGCGGAGCTCGCCCTCCAGGGCTTCGAGGTCCCGGTCCCAGGAGTCGATGGCCCGCGCCTCTTCGGGGGTCAGGGCCGCGGGTCCGGCGGCGGTACGGGGAGCGGGTCCGGCGGCGGTCCCGGCGCCGGGTCCGGCTGCCGTCCCGGCTGCGCCGTCGCCGAGTCGGGGGCCGGACGGGGCCCGGAGGTCGGCCTCCGGCCAGAGGTCGTCGTCAAGCGGGGCGGGTCCGGCGGCGGTCCCGGCCGCGCCGTCGCCAAGTCGGGGGCCGGACGGGGCCCGGAGGTCGGCCTCCGGCCAGAGGTCGTCGTCAAGCGGGCCGGGTTCGGCGGCGGTCCCGGCTGCTGCGGTCCCGGCCGCGCCGTCGCCAGGTCGGGGGCCGGACGGGGCCCAGAGGTCGGCCTCCGGCCAGAGGTCGTCGTCAAGCGGGGCGGCAGCCGCGGGCACGACTGCGCCGCCCGGGCTCGGGGGCTCCGTCGACCAGGGGTCCTCGGGGTCAGGACCCCCGTCAGGGGCGGGGCCTTCCGGCCCGGGCGCGGGCGCGCCGCCCCGGGGCTCCAGGGCCCAGGGCTCGCCCGCCCAGGGGTCCTCCGGGTCCGGGACGGCTCCCGAGGGCCATGCGGGCTCGTCCTCGTAGGACGGGTCGTCGCAGTGCGGGGGCCAGAGGTAGGGGTCGTCCTCCGGCGGGGGCGGGGTCGCCAGGTAGGACTCCACCAGGGCCGCCGCCTCGCGGCGCAGGGTGAGGGAGGTCGGGTCCAGGGGGAGGGGCCAGGAGCGGTCCGGGGTGGAGGCGTCGGCGAGGGCCGGGTTCTCCGCGTCCGGGGCCGGCTCGTCCGCCCAGGCTTCGATCTCGCCGAACCCGGCCGCGCAGTGCTCGTACAGGGCGGTCAGGAAGGCGGACGGGCCGCGGCGCTTCTTCTGGGTCGGGCCCCACCAGTGGCCCGAGGCCAGGAGGAGGGAGCGGGGGCGGGTGAACGTGACGTAGCCGAGGCGGAGTTCCTCCGTGGCCTTGTGGTCCTTCAGGGATGCCTTGAAGGCCTTCAGGCCGGCCGAGTTCCACGCCGGGACCTCGGGCAGGGTGGCCGCGTCGCCGCGCAGCGCGTACGGGAGCACCTTCGCGTACGAGGTCCAGGACTCCGGCGCCTTCTCCTTCGGGAAGGATCCCGCGCAGAGATCGGGGACGACGACCACGTCCCACTCCAGGCCCTTCGACTTGTGGGCCGTCAGGACCTTGACCGTGTTCTCGCCGCCGGGCAGGGCGTGGTCCAGGCCCTTCTCGTACTGGGCGGCCGTGCGCAGGAAGGCGAGGAAGGCGAGCAGGGTCGCCTCGCCGTCCAGGGCGGCGAAGCCCGCGGCGACGTCCATGAAGTTCGACAGCGTCTCGCGGCGGCGGGCCGCCAGGGCGTGCGGGGAGGCCGAGAGCTCCACCTCCAGGCCCGTCGCGGTCAGCACCCGGTGCAGGACGTCCATCAGGGGGTCGGCGAGGGAGCGGCGCAGGTCGCGCAGTTCCTGCGCGAGGTGCGCGAAGCGGACCCGGGCCTCCGCCGAGAAGGGGAGGTCGTCCGGGGCGGCTCCCGCGCCGTCGAGGAAGGTCTCCAACGCGTCGGCCAGCGACACGATCTCCGCCGGGTCGACCCCCTCCACCGCCGCCGCCAGCCGTTCGTCCGGATCCGCTTCGGCCGGCGACCGGCCCACCAGCAGCCGGGCGCGGCGGCCCAGCAGCGCCAGGTCCCGGGCGCCGATGCGCCAGCGCGGGCCGATGAGGAGCCGGACGAGGGAGGCGTTGGCGCCGGGGTCCTGGAGGACCTCGCAGACGGCGACGAGGTCCGCGACCTCGGGCAGGTGGAGCAGTCCCGAGAGGCCGACCACTTCCACCGGGACGTCCCGCTCGACCAGGACGGCCTGGATCCGCGCGAAGTCCCCGGCGGACCGGCACAGTACGGCGATCTCGCGCGGCTCCGTACCGGTCCGGACCAGGTGCGCGACGGAGTCCGCGAGCCAGTCCAGCTCCTCGGCGTGCGTCTCCAGCAGGGCGGCCCGGACGAAGCCGGCGCCCGCCGCGTCGGGCGCCGGGCGCAGCGCCTCGACCCCCTCGTGCATGGCACGCAGGGGGGCGGCGAGCCCGTTGGCGAGGTCGAGCAGGCGGCCGCCGCTGCGCCGGTTCTCGCTGAGCGAGAACCGGGTGGCGGGGGTCCCGTCGGGCTGCGGGAAGTGTTCGGGGAAGTCGTCGAGGTTGGCCACGGAGGCGCCGCGCCAGCCGTAGATGGCCTGGCAGGGGTCGCCGACGGCGGTCACGGCGTGGCCGCTGCCCGCGCCGAAGAGGCCGGCGAGCAGGAGGCGCTGGGCGACCGAGGTGTCCTGGTACTCGTCCAGGAGCACGACCCTGAATTCCTCGCGCAGCAGTGCGCCGACCTCCGGGCGGGTGGTGGCGAGCCGCGCGGAGAGGGCTATCTGGTCGCTGAAGTCGAAGAGGTCGCGGGAGCGTTTGGCGGCGCGGTAGCGGCCGACGAGCTCCAGCAGTTCGAGGCGGCCGCGCACGGCCTCCGGCACCTTGCGGAGGTCTTCGTTGGTGAGCTTGACGTCGGCGAGGGTGTTGAGCAGCTCGGTGTCGTAGGCCCGCAGCCCGTCCGGTTCGACCAGGTGCTCGGAGAGCTCGGCGTCGAGCGCGAGCAGGTCGCCGACCAGGTCGGGGACGGACTTGGTGAGCGAGGGGTACGGGCCGGGGGCCTCGCGCAGCACCTTGGCCGCGAGCTGGAAGCGGGTGGCGTCGGCGAGGAGGCGGGAGCTGGGCTCCAGGCCGATGCGCAGGCCGTGGTCCTTGAGGAGCTGGCCGGCGAAGGCGTGGTAGGTGGAGATCCGCGGTTCGCCGCCGGCCGCCTCGGCGTCGGCCGGCGAAGGGTCCGGGTCGGTGATGCCGGCCCGCGCGAGGGCCTTCCGTACGCGCTCGGACAGCTCGCCGGCGGCCTTGTTGGTGAAGGTCAGGCCGAGGACCTGCTCGGGCGCGACCGCGCCCGTGCCGACCAGCCAGACCACGCGGGCGGCCATGACGGTGGTCTTGCCGGATCCGGCGCCGGCGACGATGACCTGCGGGGCGGGCGGGGCGGTGGCGCAGGCCAGCTGTTCGGGCGTGAAGGGGATGCCGAGGAGCTCTTTGAGCTGCTCGGGGTCGGTGAGGACGGACGGACGCGCGGACACGTAAAGAGGCTAGCCGCACCCACCGACACTCCCCGCCGCCCGCCTCCGGCTGCCCGTCTCCCGCCGTCTCCCGCCGTCTCCCGCCGTCTCACTCCACGGTCTGGCGGCCTTCGGGGCGGGCGCTGCACGAGCTGCGGAAGGAGCAGTGGTCGCACTGGCGGCCGGTGACGGGCGCGAAGCGCTCGTCGAGGACCCGGCCGGCGGCAGTGGCGAGCAGGTCGCCGACCCACTCCCCGCCGATCGGCTCCTGGGCCTGGATCTTGGGGTCGGCGGCGCCCTGGCGGAGCTGCACGAGCTCGGCGCCGCCGGGCGCGGGCCGCAGCCCGTCGAAGACCTCGTCGACGGCGCCTTCGCGGACCGCGAGCTGGTAGACGGCGAGCTGGGGGTGGCGCGCGACCTCGGCCTTCGTGGGCGCGGCCTTGCCGGTCTTGAAGTCGACGACGTACGCACGCCCCTGGGGGTCCGATTCGACCCGGTCCATGGAACCCCGGATCCGGACGGCGTAGTCGCCGGCTTCGAGCGTGACGTCGAACTCGTGCTCCGTGGCCACGGCCGCCCGGCCCCCGCGGTCGGTGGTGTGCCAGCGCAGGAAGCGTTCGAGTGCGGCGCGGGCGTTGTCCTTCTCCTGGTGGGACTTCCAGGGGGCGTCGAAGGCGAGGGCGTCCCAGACGGAGTCGAGGCGTTCCATGAGGACGGCCAGGTCGGCGGGGGTGCGGCCGGAGGCGACCTCGTCGGCGAGGACGTGGACGACGTTGCCGAAGCCCTGGGCGGCGGTGGAGGGGGCGTCGGCCTTGACCTCGCGGCCGAGGAACCACTGGAGGGAGCAGGTGTTGGCGAGCTGGTCCAGGGCGCTGCCGGAGAGGGCGACGGGCCGGTCCCGGTCGCGCAGCGGGACGCTGCTGCGGGTGGGCTCGTACAGGCCCCACCAGCGCTGCGGGTGCGCGGCGGGGACCAGGGGGCGGTCCTCGTCGTCGGTGAGCGCGGCGAGGCGGGCGAGGCGGCGGGCGGCCGCGTCGCGCAGGGCGGGCGAGGCGTCGGGGTCGACGGTGGTGGCGCGCAGCTCGGCGACGAGCGCCGGGACGGCGAGGGGGCGGCGGGGGCGGCCGGTGACGTCGCGGGGGGTGACGCCGAGTTCGGTGAGGAGGCGGGAGGGCTGGTCGCCGTCCTCGGCGGGGGCCTTGACGGCGGTGACGACGAGGCGGTCGCGGGCGCGGGTGGCGGCGACGTAGAAGAGCCTTCTCTCCTCCGCGAGGAGCGCGCCGGGGGTGAGGGGCTCGGCGAGGCCGTCGCGGCCGATGCGGTCGGCCTCCAGGAGGGAGCCGCGACGGCGGAGGTCGGGCCACAGGCCCTCCTGGACGCCGGCGACGACGACGAGGGACCACTCCAGGCCCTTGGAGCGGTGGGCGGTCATCAGCCGGACCGCGTCGGGGCGGACGGCGCGGGTGGTGAGGGTGTCGGCGGCGATGTCCTCGGCTTCGAGCTGTTCGAGGAAGTTGAGGGCGCCGCGGCCGCCGGTGCGTTCTTCGGCGCGGGCGGCGGTGTCGAAGAGGGCGCAGACGGCGTCGAGGTCGCGGTCGGCGTTGCGGCCGGCCGCGCCGCCGCGGCGGGCGCTGCGCTCCAGGCGCTGGGGCCAGGGGGTGCCGTCCCAGAGGGTCCACAGGGCCTCTTCGGCGGTGCCGCCGCCCTGGAGCAGCTCGCGGGCCTTGCGCAGGAGCAGGCCGAGGCGCTGCGCTCCGCGGGCGTAGGCGGGGTCGTGGGCGGTGAGCCGTTCCGGCTCCGCGAGGGCACGGGCGAGCAGGACGTCGGAGGGCGCGGGCACCTTGATGCCTGCGGCGCGCTCCTCGTCGCGCAGGGCCCGGCCGAGCCGGCGGAGGTCGGCGGCGTCCATGCCGCCGAGGGGGGAGGCGAGGAGTTCGAGGGCGGCCTCGACCGTGACGCCTCCGGCGGGGTCGGCGGGGGTCTCGGGGTCGGACCCCGGACCCGTACCGGCATCGCCTGTGGCGGGCTCGGCGGTATCGGCCTCGACGGCCTGCGGGCCGGGGTCGGGGGCTGTTCCCTGCCCACCCGCCCCAACAGCGCGAGCAAGCTCGCCCACTGCGGCGCCTTCGGCGGCCGGGCCTGCGGCCGCTGCGGCGCCGGCCGCGGCCGGCAGCTCGCCGGCGGCCGGGCCGGGCACGGCGGCCGGGGCCGGGC